>NZ_JAHWZY010000038.1:0-57789 GCF_041380215.1 Streptomyces pimonensis | reverse complement strand
GGGCTAGCCTGACGGTGTTCACCGTCAACCTCATGAGGAATCAGCAGATGGCAAAGGTCACGGTGCGGTACTGGGCCGCCGCCAAGGCCGCGGCCGGGGTGGCCGAGGAGACGTACGAGGCGGCCACGCTCGCCGAGGCGCTCGCCGCGGTGCGCGGGCGGCATTCCGGCGAACTCGCACGCGTGCTGCTGCGGTGCTCGTTCCTCGTCGACGGTGAACCCGTGGGCAAGCGCGCGCATGAGACGGTACGGCTGGCCGACGGCGGCACGGTCGAGGTGCTTCCGCCGTTCGCAGGAGGGTGAGCGATGACGAACCAGCCGTACGGGGCGGACCCGTACCAGGACCCGCAGTGGGCCCCGGGCGCGTGGCCGGGGCAGCAGCAGGCGTACGAGGACCCGTACGCGGACCAGCAGTACACGCAGCAGTGGCAGGGGCAGACGTGGGAGACGCAGACGCAGCCGCCGGTGGCCGCGTCGTACGCTCCGGTCTCCCCCGCTCCTGTTCCCGATCCCGCTTTCGCTCCCACGCCTGTCACGCCTGCCACACCTGTCCCGGCGACTGACGGGTCCGGGCCCGAGTACGGGCCCGCCACGCTGGGCGGGAACGCGCGGGTCACGGACGCGCAGCGGGCGCGGGCCGAGGGACGGTCGCCGATCATCGAGCCGGGGATGCAGCCGGCGCTGCTCACCGCGCTGCTGGGGCTGTTGCTGGCCGGTGGGGCGGCGCTGGGGACGTACGCGCTGCTGGTGCCGTTGGTGGTGCTCCAGGGGCTCACGGCGGCGGGCTGGTTCCGGCTGAACGGGATGTGGCCGGCGCGGCAGGGGATCGCGCTGGGGTTCCTCGGCGCGCTGGCCGCGGACGCGGCGCTGCTGCTGTCCGACCGGTCGCCGGCGGCGATCCTGGGGACGCTGGGCGTGTGGGTGCTGCTGTCGCTGGTGCTGCAGCTGCGGTCGCACGCGGACCCCGACGAGCGGATGTACGGCCTGATGGCGACGGTCGTGGCGGCGGCGCTGGCGATCGCGGCGGGCGGGTACCTGGCGGCGGACGCCTCCGCGGTGACCGTGGGCGCGATCGCCGTGGCGGCGGGGGTGGTGGCGCGGGCGCTGCCGCTGCCGACGCCGGTGTCCGTGGTGGTCGCGGTGGCGGCCGCGGCGGGTGCGGGGTTCGCGGTCGAGGGGCCGGCGGGGGCGTTGGTGGGGGCGGGCGCGGCGGTGTGCGCGCTGATCGGCCACCGGGCGGCGAGCTACGACTACCCCTCCCGCTTCGTCCACTTCACCGCGGGCGTGGCCCTGCCCCTGACCGCGGCGGCCCCCGCGGTCCACACCCTGGCCCGCGTGCTCTCCTGACGGCCGCCGGGGCGGGCCCCTGTCACAAGTGATCGACAATCCCCCGCCCCCGCCCTCCCCGGCACTACCCTCGCGCTGGGACGGCCGCCCGGTCGTCGACGAACGTCGTCGTCACACACCCGGTGAGGGAAGACCGCATGCGCGCACTGCGAATACTGCTCGTCGTCACGGTGGCGCTGGGCGCCGTCCTCCTCGTCGTCGACCGCGTGGCCGTCCACGTCGCCGAGGGCGAGGCGGCCGACCGGCTGAAGGCGACCGAGAACCTGGCGCACACCCCCGACGTGTCGATCGACGGCTTCCCGTTCCTGACCCAGCTCGCCGACGGCACCCTCGACGAGGTGCGGGTGGGCATCGAGGACTACGAGGCCGACACCGGCGACGGCGCCCGGACGATCCGGATCGCCGGCCTGAGCGCGGACCTGCACGACGTCGACTTCTCCACCGACTTCAGCTCCGCCGTTGCCGCCGATGCCACCGGCACGGCCACCATCGCCTACGACGAACTGCTCGAGGCCGCCGCCTCCGAGCCCGGCCGGGCGGGCCCCGGCGTCACCGCCCGGATCGTCGGGCTGTCCGACGGCGGCAACGGGAAGATCAAGGTCGCGGTGGAGGCCACCGTGCTGGGCGTCGAGCTGCCCGAGCCGGTCTCCGTGCTCAGCTCCGTGACGGTCGTGGACGGCGACACCGTGCGCGTGAAGGCCGACGCGGTGCCGGAGTTCGGTGGGGCCGAGATGGTCGAGTCCGGCGTGCGGCGGATCACCGACTTCGAGCAGAGGATCGACGGACTGCCGGGCGGCATCCGGCTGGACGAGGTCCGGGCCACGGAGGCCGGGGTGGAGATCACGGTGAAGGGTTCCGACGTCCGTCTGGTCGGGTAGGGGGCGGTTTGGGCGAGATCCCGTCCGAGAAGTGAGACGAGCGTGTCCGTAGGGTAAATCCGCCCGCAGCCGTCCGGGCGGGCGGGGCGGCGGGACGGTGGTTCCCGAAGGCGTACGTCCCGCATGACGGACGATCGCGTCTCAACATGCGACACACCGGTGACATGCGCACCCGTCCGTCCCTACGATCGGACCCATGCGGTGTCAGACGAGCGTCCTCCGGCCGGGGGGACAGGCGGATCTCACGAAGCGGCGGGCAGTGGACCTGTGCCGTGTCGCCGCCATGCTCTGTCGCACCTTCTGACGAGCGGACGCCCCGCCGTCCGCGTTCCCGCCCCGCCCCGCCGAGGCCACCCGTGCGCCGACCCCATCGAGGCCGCGCGCACCCTCTCACCCGCACGCCCCGCCGTAACTGCCCCGGAGGAGAAACAGCATGAGCCGCAGCGACGTCCTGGTCGACGCCGACTGGGTCCAGGAGCACCTGGACGACCCCACCGTCGTCATCGTCGAGGTGGACGAGGACACCACCGCCTACGAGAAGAACCACATCAGGAATGCCGTCCGGATCGACTGGACCAAGGACCTGCAGGACCCGGTCCGCCGTGACTTCGTCGACCAGGAGGGCTTCGAGAAGCTCCTGTCGGACAAGGGCATCGGCAACGACCACACGGTCGTCCTCTACGGCGGCAACAACAACTGGTTCGCCTCGTACGCCTACTGGTACTTCAAGCTGTACGGCCACGAGAACGTCAAGCTCCTCGACGGCGGCCGCAAGAAGTGGGAGCTCGACGCCCGCGAGCTGGTCCCCGGCGACGAGGTGCCGGAGCGCCCGAAGACCGAGTACAAGGCCAAGCCGCAGGACGCGTCCATCCGTGCCTTCCGCGACGACGTCGTGGCCGCCATCGGCAGCCAGAACCTGGTCGACGTGCGCTCGCCCGACGAGTTCTCCGGCAAGCTGCTCGCCCCGGCCCACCTGCCGCAGGAGCAGTCGCAGCGCCCGGGCCACGTCCCGACCGCCGCGAACATCCCGTGGTCGAAGAACGCCAACGACGACGGCACCTTCAAGTCCGACGAGGAGCTCAAGGCGCTCTACGAGGCAGAGCAGGTCGACCTGTCCAAGGACACCATCGCCTACTGCCGCATCGGTGAGCGCTCCGCGCTGACCTGGTTCGTGCTGCACGAGCTGCTCGGCGTGGAGAACGTCAAGAACTACGACGGCTCCTGGACCGAGTACGGCTCCCTCGTCGGCGTGCCGATCGAGCTCGGCCCCGGCAGGTAACCCCTCCCGACCGACCCTTCCAGACCACTTCAGGAGTACGACATGTGCGGTGCGAAGGCCGGCGGCCCGGACGCCTCGACGATCAAGCCCGGTGAGACCACCATCCAGGGCCAGGTGACCCGCGACGGGGAGCCGGTGACGGGCTACGTCCGTCTGCTGGACTCGACCGGAGAGTTCACCGCGGAGGTCCCGACCTCCGCCACCGGACAGTTCCGCTTCTATGCGGCGGAGGGCACCTGGACCGTCCGCGCCCTGGTGCCCGGCGGCACCGCCGACCGCACGGTCGTCGCCCAGCAGGGCGGGCTGGCCGAGGTCGCGATCGCGGTCTGAGGACACGGGAACGGCCGGAGGGCCGCACCCCACGGGTTGGACGCCCGGGGTGCGGCCCTCCGGTGCGTCCGGACCTGCGCTGGACGTATGTACGCGCGCAGGCGGCACGTCCACTTCGTCATGACCGGCGCCTGCGTCGGGCTGTTCGTCCTGGCCGGGGGCGTGGTGCGGCTGTGGTCGGTGCCGGCGGCCGTGGGCATGCGCCTCGTGGCCATGGTCATCCCGCCGGTCGCCGCGATGGGTCGCCAACCGGCGGGGGCCGGAGGACCGGTGGTGGGCCGACCCGTCCGGCGATCCGGAGTCCGACGCGTGGTGGAACGAGCTGGACGGCAGGAAGCGGCCCCGGTGGAGCGGGCCGCTCAGTAGACGAGCGCCTGGGCCCCGTCGGTCAGGGACTCCTGCACGAAGACCTGTGCGCCGGCGATGCGCACGCCCTCGATGACGTCCTTCTCGGTGATGTCGCGGCGGGCCGCGCACTGGGTGCACAGGGTGATCCGGCCGGTGGCCAGGACCGAGTCCAGCAGGTCGGGCAGCGGGGCGGCGTGCGGCAGTTCGAACTCGGCCGCCCTGCCCGGCAGGGCGAACCACGCGGACTCGCCGGTGAGCCACAGGGAGACCTCGACCCCGCTGGCGGCGGCCACCGCCGCCACCGTGAACGCCTGCGAGCAGCGCTCGGGTGCGTCGGTTCCCGCGGTCACTTTGATCACAAGCTTCTTCGCCATGACCGAATCGTAATCATGATCGCTACAACTTCGGCCGATGCCTGTGGGTCTCCTGTGCGCGTGGACGGAATACGCGCTTCGCCTTCTGTGGGAGACGTCTTGGAACAACCGGAAGAAGCAGCCGCCGCCCCGGGCGCGCCGGAACCTGCGGATGCGCCCGAGGGCACTGCGACCCCGAAGAAGTCGGCGGACGCGGCCCCGGAGGCTCCGGGGGGCCCGGTTCCGGAGTCTCCCGGGACACCGGCTCCGGACGCGGCCCGGAAACGCCGGCGGGGGCGCACGGCCGTGCTGATCGCCGTCGCGGCCGTGCTCGGCGTGGTCGCCGGTACCTGCACCGGATACCTCGTCCAGGCCGACCGCGAGCCCACCGGGCTGCCTCCGCTGTCGCAGCCGGTGCTCGCGCAGTCGAGGGGTGAGGCGCCCGAGCCGTTGCCGGCAGCCCGGGACCGCCGCGTGAGGACCGACGGCGACCTGCGTGAGCTGCTGCTGGAGAAGCCGCGGGGGGCGCGGGAGCCCGGTTGGCCGGTGGGCGAGGACGGCTGGATGGAACTCGCCGAGTACGCCGGTTACTACGAGGAATCCGGCTCGATGTTCGGGCAGCTGGCCATGGACGAGTTCCGCAGGGCGGCCGTCGTCGGCTGGCTCGACGACGACGGCTACAGCGTGGAGATCCGGCTGGTCCAGTTCCGCCAGGAGGAGACCCTGGCGGCCGCGGACAGCGTCGAGAACGGCCAGTACTGGGCGGAGGACGGGGAGGACACGGACAGCTGGGCCGTCCCCGGCACCGAGGAGGGCCGGGCGTACGTCCACCGCAGCCCCGACGTCGAACCCGGCTACGAGCCCCTGTACGGCGCGGAGGCGCATGCCTGGCGCGGTGACATCGCCATGGAGGTCTGGGTGCACGGGAGCAAGCCCGTTCCCAAGAAAATGATCATGGATCTGGCCGAGCGGCAGATGGAGCGGCTGTGAACGAGACACAGAACCCGGCACCCGTGCCCTCCGCCCCGCCCGTGCCCTCCGCCCCGCCCGTCCTCGACGAGACCGCCGCCGCGGCCCCCGCGAAGCGGCCCGTGCGGTGGGGCCGCGTCGCGGCCGTCGCCGGCTCCGCGCTGCTGGCCGGGGTCGTCGTCGCGGGCGTCGGGTACACCGTCGTGACCGTGCGGGACGCCGACCGTGACGCCGGCGCGGCCGAATGGAAGTTCCCCGGTGCGGCGGCCGAGGACAAGGCCGCCGCGGGTGGGGCGGCCGAGGAGCGGGGACTGGCCGGGGTGCTCGTGCCGTACGGGTACGACCACTGGTTCCCGGGTCCGGACTTCGGCGAGTTCGGCTCGGACGCGCAGCTCGGCGGCGCCCGGGCCACGGCGCTGCAGAAGGAGTCGCTGCGCGATCTGCCGCGCTCGGAGCGCAGGCGGCTGGAGAAGGAGATCGACAGCTGGCGCGTCGAGGGCATGGCGATGCGCAGCTACACCAGCGGGTCGAACAGCGTCTACAACGAGGACGAGGTCCACACCGTGGGCATCGTCCTCGCCCGGATGGAGAACAAGGCCGCCGTGCGGGACTTCGCGCGGTTCCAGACCGAGTTCCTCGACGCCCTGGACGTCTTCCGCGAGGGACCGAGGATCAAGGGTCACGAGGACGCCCGGTGCTTCCTGCCGCCGGCGGACGCGGAGACCGACCTCGACACGATGCAGTGCTCGGCCCACGTCGGCGACGTCCTGGTCACCCTCACCGCGGACGGCGCGAAGCCGCTGGACACCGAGAGCGTCGCCGCACTGTTCCGCGAGCAGCTCGACCGCATCGACGAACCGGGGAAGGCCGTATGACCGAGCAGCCGCAGACCCTCGTACCCGCCCCGCCCGCGGAGCCGCCGGCGGTACCGCCGGTACCGGCGGTACCAGACGTATCAGATGTACAGGATGTATCAGTCGTGCCGGACGCGGTGGCCGTGCCAGATGCGCCGGCCGTGCCGGACGCGGTGGCCGATCCGGGGTCGCCGGCGCGCAAGGACCGCCGGGCGCTGCGCGCCGCCCTGCGCTGGACCGCCGCCGTCGTGGTCTTCGCCGTGGCCGGCGCGGGCACGGCGTACGGCGTCACCCGGATGGAACGGACGGACGTGCCCGGTCTGGCGACCGTCTCCGACGGCCGGTGGGACTACCCGGAGCTGACGAAGCCGCCGCTGCCCGTCGGCAGCCCCGGACCGCAGGCGGAGTCCAATCCGGCCGGCACCCACCACGCCGACCTGCGCGCCCTCCTGCTGCCCGCCCCGGAGGGGGCGAAGGAGAACGAGGCGCTGCGCGGCGAGGACGGCTGGCTGGCGGCGGACGACTTCCTCGAGGAGTACGCGGAGGAGGACCAGCGGGACACCTTCCGGCAGCAGCTCGTCGACGGCGGTCTGCGGCACATCGCGGCCCGCGGCTGGACGACCGCGGACGGCACCCGGACGAGGATCTACCTGCTGCGGTTCGACACCGCGGCCATGGTCGAGGGGGGCTTCTTCCTGCCCCACTTCTCGTACATCTCGGCCTACCGGGTGCGGGGCGCCGAGAGCATCGACAGCGACGAGTCGTTCCCGGCGAAGGCGGAGGTCGCGGGCGTCCGGCGCTCGGCCCAGGTCGAGACCGAGCCCTACGGCGCCGAGCAGGAGCGGCTGGCCTACCTCGCCGCCGGTGACGTCCTCGCCGTCGTGCTGCAGTCCCGGAAGGGGACCGCGCACGCCGTGCCGTTCCGGCAGACGGTCGTGCTGCAGAGCCAGCTGCTGGGCTGAGACGCGGGGAGGACACACCTCGCACGACAGGGCCGGGCCATGGCCGCGTAAGCTGGGGTCCGGCCCCGTGCACACCACCGCACCCCGCTCAAGGAGCACCCGTGGAACTCTTCTTCGAAATCCTGTTGGTCCTGGTTGCCGTCGGCGTCCTCGCCTTCGCCGGGCTGACCGTGAAGAAGCTGTACCAGGGCCAGCGCTGATCACCGACGCCAGGAAGTTCCGCTCATGATCGAGATCCCGTCCGACCTGCACAAGGACCTCGTCCCGCTCGCCTTCCTGCTCGGCAACTGGGCCGGCGCCGGCGTGCACGACTTCCCCGGTGCCGAGAAGTGCAACTTCGGCCAGGAGGTCACGTTCACCCACGACGGCCGGGACTTCCTGGAGTACAGCTCCCGCACCTGGGTGCTGGACGGCGACGGCAACAAGGTCCGTCCGCTGGAGTCGGAGCACGGCTTCTGGCGCATCGACGCGAACCGCAAGGTCGAGGTGACGATGACCCGCGACGACGGCGTCATCGAGATCTGGTACGGCGAACTGGCCGACCAGAAGCCGCAGATCGACCTGGTCACGGACGCGGTGGCGCGCACCGCGGCCTCGCGGCCCTACACCGGCGGCAAGCGGCTGTACGGCTACGTCAAGAGCGACCTGATGTGGGTCGGCGAGAAGCAGACACCCGAGGTCGAGCTGCGTCCCTACATGTCGGCGCACCTGAAGAAGGTCGTCACCCCGGAGGAGGTCGAGCGCTGGGCCAAGGCCCTGCCCGACGACATGCCGGACGACGGGATCGCCTTCTTCAAGTAGGCCTTCTTCGAGCGGACCCTCTTCGGCGGGGCACGGGTCGCTCTAGACTCGTGGTGTGGTGAGCACCGACTGGAAGAGCGACCTCAGGCAGCGCGGCTACCGGCTGACTCCGCAGCGGCAGCTGGTGCTCGAAGCCGTGGACACCCTCGAGCACGCGACCCCCGAGGACATCCTCGGCGAGGTGAGGAGGACGGCGTCGGGGGTCAACATTTCCACCGTGTACCGCACGCTGGAGCTCCTCGAGGAGCTGGGGCTCGTCAGCCACGCCCACCTCGGGCACGGGGCGCCGACGTACCACCTCGCCGACCGGCACCACCACATCCACCTGGTCTGCCGGGACTGCACGAACGTGATCGAGGCCGACCTCTCGGTGGCCGCCGAGTTCACCGCCAAGCTGCGCGAGCAGTTCGGTTTCGACACCGACATGAAGCACTTCGCGATCTTCGGCCGGTGCGAGGACTGCTCCCTGAAGGCTTCGGCCGCCGAGTCGTAGGCTTGGCGCATGAAGAGCCCCCTGCTGACCCTGCCCGGCGCCGTCCCCGCCGAGGGCGTGGACGAAGGCGTGGCCGCCCACTACGGCGACCTGTTCCGTGAGCAGCGCGCCCTCGCCGAGGGCACCGGTTTCGTCGACCTGTCCCACCGCGGGGTCGTCACTGTGTCCGGCCCGGAGCGGCTGTCCTGGCTGCACCTGCTGCTCACCCAGCACGTCAGCGACCTGCCGCCGCACCAGGCCACCGAAGCGCTGGTACTCTCCGCCAACGGCCACATCGAGCACGCGCTCTACCTGGTCGACGACGGTGAGACGGTCTGGGCGCACGTCGAGCCCGGCACCCGGGAGGCGCTGATCGCGTACCTGGAGTCGATGAAGTTCTTCTACCGGGTCGAGATCGCCGACCGCACCGCCGACACCGCGGTGGTGCACCTGCCGGCCGGTTCCATCGCGGAGGCGCCCGAAGGGGTCGCCGTCCGCGAGACGCCGTACGGGCGGGATCTGTTCCTGCCACGCGGCGACCTGGAGTCGTACGCCCGGAAGGCGGGGCCGGCCGCCGGGATCCTCGCGCACGAGGCGCTGCGGGTCGAGCAGCGCCGGCCGCGGCTCGGTTTCGAGACCGACCACCGCACCATCCCGCACGAGCTGGGCTGGATCGGCACCGCCGTGCACCTGCAGAAGGGCTGCTACCGGGGGCAGGAGACGGTGGCCCGGGTGCAGAACCTGGGGAAGCCGCCGCGCCGGCTGGTCTTCCTGCACCTGGACGGCAGTGAGGTCCACCTGCCGCCGGCGGGCACGGAGATCAGGCTCGCGGACGACGGCCCGGACGGGCGGAAGATCGGGTTCGTCACCACGTCCGTGCGCCACCACGAGCTGGGGCCGGCCGCGCTGGCGCTGGTGAAGCGGAACGTGCCGGTGGACGCGCGGCTGGTCGCCGGGGACACGGCCGCCGCGCAGGAGACCGTCGTCGAGCCCTGAGCCGTACGGTTCAGACCTCCAGCAGGACGGTGAACGGGCCGTCGTTGGTCAGCGACACCCGCATTTCCGCGCCGAAGCGGCCCGTCGCCACCGTCGCGCCCAGCGCGCGCAGCCGGGCCACCACCTCGTCGACCAGCGGCTCGGCGAGGTCGCCGGGTGCGGCGGCGTTCCAGGTGGGGCGGCGGCCCTTGCGGGCGTCGCCGTACAGGGTGAACTGGCTGATCACCAGCAGCGGGGCGTCGACGTCGCTGCACGACTTCTCGTCCTGGAGCATCCGGACCGACCAGAGCTTGCGGGCGAGCTGCGCCGCCTTCTCCTCGGTGTCCTCGTGGGTGACGCCCACGAGGACGCACAGCCCCTCGCCCTCGATCGCCCCCACCGTCTCGCCGTCCACGACCACGCGCGCGCCGTCGACCCTCTGTACCACTGCTCGCATACGACCATCATGCCGGTCGGCGAACAGGCGGCCGACGGCGGCCCGCGGGGGACCCCGGCCGGGCTATTTTTACTCCTTAACGCCCATCTGGGGCGGATCGGGGGCACTCGCTCACAATGTGGCCGCCCGGGGTGGCACGATGCTGGCACACGCCGGTCGAGGGGACGGTTGAGGCACATGAGCACACCAGGGATCGGGCAGCCGCTGGGGGCTGTCCCGTCGACCCAAGTGGGGATCGGGGAACGGGAGTTCTGCCGGCCGCCCACACAGCGCACGGACAGCCCGGTGCTGCCCGAGGACCGGGCGGTGCGCGATCTGGCCGTGCTCGGCCTGGCCGAGCTGCGCGCGGTGCGGCGGGACGCGCAGCGTGACGAGGCCGACCTCAGTTATGTGCGGCGGCTGCTGCAGGGGCGGATCGACATCCTGCGGGCGGAGCTGACCCGGCGCCTCCCACGGGAGGCGCCCTCGGCCGTCGCGCCGGGGGAGGCCTCCGTCATCGAGCGGCTGGCGGAGATCCTGCGGGACACCCCGGCCCGGCACCGCTCCTCCGCCCGGCACGTGACGCTGGGGACGCCGCAGGGCGAGGAGTACCGGCGGCTGGCGTCCGAGATGCTCGCCGAGGTGGAGCTGTCCGACCTGGGCGCGCGCACGGACGGGGAGCTGAACGCCGCGATGGGACGGCTCGTGCGGTACGAGCAGCAGGTGTCCCGGCGCCGGCAGCGGCTGCAGTGCACGGCCGACGAGTGCAGCGCGGAGATCGCGCGCCGGTACCGGGACGGGGAGGCGCAGGTCGACGACCTGCTCACGTGAGCGGGCCGGGGGAAACCTCTTCGACACCCGGCGCGCGGCCGACCTACCGTGAGCCCATGACCTCCCGCGCCGACATCGACGTACGCCCGATCACCGGGTCCGAGTTCGCCGACTGGCAACGCGCCCTGAACACCGGGTTCCTGCGGGAGCCCACCCTGTCCGGGGAGATCCTCGACGCGCGCCGGGCGCAGTTCACGCCCGGCCGGTCGGTCGGGGCCTTCGACGACGGGCGCTGCGTGGCGACGTTCCGGTCCTTCGCGCAGGAGCTGACGGTGGTCGGCGGGGCGACCGTGCCCGCCGGCGCCGTCACCAACGTCACCGTCACCGCCACCCACCGCCGTCGCGGTCTGCTCACCCGGATGATGGCGCAGGACCTCGCCGCGGCGAAGGAGCGCGGGGACGTCGTCGCGACGCTGATCGCGGCCGAGTACCCGATCTACGGCCGGTACGGTTTCGGCCCGGCCACCACGGCGACCGAGTGGACCGTCGACGTGCCGCGCGCCGGTCTCGACCCGCGCCGGGCGGGCCCGGAGGACGGCGGCCGGGTCGACCTCGTGGACGCGGAGGACGTCCGCAGGCTCGGCCCCGAACTGCACGAGCGGCTGCGCTGCATCCAGCCGGGCGCCGTCAGCCGGGACGAGCTGTGGTGGAAGACCACGACCGGCGCCGTGCGCTTCCACCCGACCTTCCAGGAGCCGTACCACGCGGTGTACCGCTCGGCCGGCGGCGAGGTCGAGGGCATGGCCGCCTACACGGCCGACGACCACTGGGGGGACGCCAAGCAGCCGTTGAACACGGCACGGGTGAAGTGGCTGACCGCGGTGACCCCGGCCGCCGAACGGGCGCTGTGGCTCTACCTGTGTTCCGTCGACTGGGTGACGCGGGTGAGGAGCGGCTGGCGGGCGCCCGACGATCTGCTCCCGCATCTCCTGCCGGACCCGCGCGCCGCCGCCGTCACCACACAGGCGGACTGGCTGTGGGTGCGGATGCTGGACGTCGTACGGGCCCTCGGGGCGCGGACGTACGGGGCCGCGGGGTCGCTGGTGCTGGAGGTGACCGACCGGGCCGGACTGGCCGGTGGGCGTTACCGCCTCGAGGCGTCCGCGGACGGGGCCGGGGTCTGTGCGCCGACCACCGGGAGCGCCGATCTCACGCTGGACGTCGCCGACCTGTCCGTGCTGTGGCTGGGGGACGAGTCGGCGGTGCGCCTCGCGGCGCTGGGCCGGGTCCGGGAAGAACGAGCGGGCGCCGCCCGTCAGGTCGACGCCCTGCTGCGTACCTCCAGGCGACCGTGGTGCCCGGACGTGTTCTGAGCGCTGTCGCTCCCGCGCGCCTGTTGCCCTCTCCTTCCGCCGACGACGGGAGACTCGTCCGTAGCGAGCTGTTCGGTTGTGGTGGTGCGGGGGTGCCCGCCGACGGGACTCCCGGCTCCCCTCCGGAGTGGAGCCCGGCGGCGGTCCGTGCGGTGTGCTGTCAGCCGGACCGGGCGAGCAGCATCACGAGGACGACCGCGCCGGTGCCGCTGATCACGGTGTTGCGCGCCTTGACGCCCACGGTGAGGGCGACGAAGGCGATGATTCCCATCGGCCCGTACTTCCACTGGACGAGTTGCTCGAACCCGACGGCCAGGGCTGCGAGGACGATGGCGATGAGCGGCATGACGGTCCCCCTTGTCGTTCGTGGCCTCCATCCCACTCCCCGGCGGTCGGCCCTCCGGACCGTCGACCAGGTTGCGGAAGTTGGTTACCAACTTGCTTTTGGTTATAGCCATTTGAGAGAGGCCTGTAACCACTCTCCGCCGAACTGCAGGAAGATGGCGGGAAATTGTAGTGTTCGGATGTGGACCCGGAACACGTCTCCGCCCATGGGGGGAGGAAGCCGCAGCGGCCGCAGCCCACGCCTCGTGAGGTGGCCGACGAACTGCGTGCGCGGATCAGGCCAGGGGTGCTGCGGCCGGGCCGGCGCATGCCCACCCGGGCCCGGCTCGCCGCCGAGTCCGGTGTGGAGCGCCCCGCGGTGCGCCAGGCGCTGCGCGTCCTGCAGTCCGAGCGATTGCTCACCGACGTCTCCAAGGGCACCCCGGCGACCGTCGCCGCCGGCCCCGGCGGGGCGCTGACCGGCCCCTCGGCGCCCCCGCTGCCCACCGCGGCGGGCCTCGCGCCCAGGACGCCGCCGCCTTCGAGGCCGGGCACGTCGGGATCGACGCCGTCTGCCTGACCTCGATCTCGCTCACCCCGGCCCTCGGGGAGCCGCTGCGCCGGATCCACTTCGGACGGCTGAAACCGGCCAGGATCGACCTCCGGGTGCTGCTGCCCGGCCGGGACCTCGACCTCGCCTTCCCGGTGCCGGTCGAGGGGCGCGACGACGCCGGGGACCCGGTGCACGAGCGGTGGCTGATCCAGCGCAACGCCCAGGCCCGGGTGCTGCGCCACAACCTGCTCGCTCTGCGCGCCACCCACGGCGTCGACGTGAGCGTCTCCTTCCGCGCGCTGCCGTTCACCCCGCCGGTGAAGCTGTACCTGCTCAACGGCGGGGAGGCGCTGATCGGCTACTACATGCTGACCCGGCGCGCAGCAGGGCGCAGATCGGCCAGGAGTGCCCGGAGACGTACGACGCGCAGGGCGCCCGTCCCTGCTGTTCGCCTTCGAGCAGGGACCGTCCTGCGGGGCACCGCGTTCGTCGAGTGGTCGCGCCTGTGGTTCGACGCCCTGTGGGAGACCATCGGTTCGGATCTGGTGCTCACGGGCTGACGTCTCCCGCGGGCTCGGGGCGGCGGTGGCTTCTCACAGGGCCGGCCTCGTCACCAGCAGCGCGAGCAGGACGGCTCCGGCGGAGCTGATCCCCGGCCGGTTCGACCTGACGCCTATGGTGAGCAGCAGCAGGCCGAGGACGCCGGCCGCGCCGTACTTCCACTGGACGAGCTGTTCCACGGTGACGACCAGGACGGCGGGGACGAGGGCGAGGACGGGCACGGCGCGTTCCTCCTTCGGGTGCGGGCCGGAGCTGCGGAACCAGAGACTCGCCAACTTGGAAAAGTTGGTGACCAACTCTGCCTAGGTTGTCCCCACTTGGCCCCTCTCCATAAACAACTTTCAAACAACTCCCTTCAAATGGATCGAAGTTGTAACGTCTTGTCGTGACCCAGGAGAACGTCTCAGTGAACGGCAGCAGCAGAGTCCCGCCGCAGGAGATCGCCGACATCCTGCGGGAACGCATCCGGGCCGGCGAGCTCAGGGCGGGCGATCGCCTGCCCACTCAGGCCGAGCTGGCCGAGGAGTTCGGTGTGGAGCGCGGCACCGTCCGCCAGGCCCTGCGCGCCCTCCAGGAGGACGGCCTGCTCAGCAACGTCAGCAAGGGCAGCCCGCCGCGGATCGCCGAACCGGCCCCCGCCCGGGAGGAGCCCCGGCCGACGATGGTGGGGCTGGCGCCACGCCTGACGGAAGCGTTCTCGGCGGCCCACGTGCGGATCGACGCGGTGTGCCTGACCGCCGAGAGCCTGATGCTGGCGCTGAGCGAACCGGTCCGGCGCATCCACGAGGGTCGCACCCGTCCAGAGTCGGTCGACGTCCGCCTCCTGCTGCCCTCCCGGAGGATCAACCTGGCCTTCCCCGTCCCGGTCGAGGGGCGCGACGGCACCGACGGCCCGGTGCACGAGCGGTGGCTGATCCAGCGCAACGCCCAGGCCCGGGTGCTGCGCCACAACCTGCTCGCCCTGCGCGCCACCCACGGCGTCGACGTGAGCGTCTCCTTCCGCGCGCTGCCGTTCACCCCGCCGGTGAAGCTGTACCTGCTCAACGGCGGGGAGGCGCTGATCGGCTACTACATGCTGACCCGGCGCGAGGAGGAGTGGGAGAGCCACACCCTGGAGATGTACGACGCCCTGGGCTCCCAGTCCCTCCTCTTCCCCTTCACCGAGCGGGAAGGGCAGCGGGAGCGGGCGTTCGTGGAGGAATCCCGGAAGTGGTTCGACGCCCTGTGGGGGACCATCACGACGGACCTGACGCTCTCCTAGCCCCTGGGACGGAACGGGCCGGCGCGGGCCGTGGCCGTAGGCTCGCCGCATGAGCGAGATCGGCCTGCGGGAGCGCAAGAAGCGGCGGATGTACCGGACCGTGTCGGACATCGCGGTCCGGCTCTTCCTGGAGCGCGGCTTCGACGCCGTGTCCGTCGCCGAGGTGGCGGCCGCGGCCGAGATCTCCAAGCCGACGCTCTTCCGGTACTTCCCGGCGAAGGAGGACCTCGTCCTGTACCGGATCGCCGATCACGAGGGCGAGGCGGCCCGGGTGGCCGCGGAGGGACCGACGCCGGTCGAGGCGCTGCGGCGGCACTTCCTGGACGGACTCCGGCGGTGCGATCCGGTCACCGGGCTCAACGACGACCCCGAGGTACTGGCCTTCCACACGCTGCTGTACGGCACGCCGGCGCTGGTGGCACGGCTGTACGGGTATCTGGAGCGGTCCGAGGAGGCGTTGGCCGGGGTGCTCGGGGGCGGGCTCGACGCGCGGCTGGCGGCGGGGCAGATCATCGCCGTACGACGGATCCTCGCGCAGGAGAACTGGCGGCGGATCGCGGCGGGGGAGCGGGTCGGGGACGTCCGGGACGACGCGGTGGCGGCGGCCGGGCGGGCGTTCGGGGTGCTGGCGGAGGCGCTGCCGCGATTGATGAACTGAGTAAAAAATGTAACTCGGTTGCTTTATTCGGTACGCTCGGTGGAATGACGCCACCCGAGCACGCCCTCGAACGGGAACGCACCCACCACGACCGCTGCCGCACCGCCCTCGCCGCCATGGCCGCCGGAGCCGACGAGCAGGTCGTCACCGGCGAGGACGTCTCCGCCTCCGGGGCCGACGCCGAGGTCCTCGGGTACCGGCTGCGCAGCCACGCCGAGGAGCTGCGGCGACTGCCCCCGGGACCGCTGTTCTTCGGGCGGCTGGACTTCGCGCGGGGCGACACCGGTCACTCGGGGCAGAGCTACCACGTCGGACGGCTGCGGATCACCGAGCACCCCGCCGCCCCGCCCCTCGTCGTCGACTGGCGGGCGCCCGTCTCCCGCGCCTTCTACCAGGCCACCGCCCGTGACCCGCAGGGCGTCGCCGTGCGCCGGCGGTTCGGCTGGGCGCCCGGCAGCCGGGGCGACTCCGCCGACCTGACCGGCCTGGAGGACGAGCACCTGGGGCGGGGGGAGGAGCGGGTCAGCGGCATCGTCGCCCGGGAGGTCGAGCGGCCCCGCACCGGCCCCATGCGGGACATCGCGGCCACCATCCAGCCCGAGCAGGACGACCTCGTCCGCGGGGACCTCGGCCTCTCCGTGTGCGTGCAGGGCGCTCCCGGCACCGGCAAGACCGCCGTCGGCCTGCACCGGGCGGCCTACCTGCTCTACACCCACCCGCAGCGCGTCCGGCGCGGCGGACTCCTCGTCCTCGGCCCCCACCGCACCTTCCTCTCCTACATCTCCGAGGTCCTGCCCGCCCTCGGCGAGACCGGCGTACGGCAGTCGACCCTCGCCGAGGAGATCGCCCGGCACCCCGTCACCGGGACCGACGACGAGCGCGCCGCCGTCGTCAAGCACGACGTCCGGATGGCCGAGGTGCTGCGCCGAACCCTGTACGCGCGGGTGCGCACGGACCCGGCCGACTGCCTCGCCGTGCCCGACGGTTCGTACCGCTGGCGCCTCGAGCCGGAGGAACTGGCGCGGATCGTGACGGAGGTGCGGGCCGGGAAGCCGCCGTACGGCGTCGGGCGGGAGCGGGTGCGGGCCCGGATCGTGCGGGCCGTGCGGGAACGGGCCGAGCGGCGCGGCGGCCCGCGCGGCGCCGCCTGGGTGCGCCGGATCGAGCGGGCGCGGCCGGTGTCGGCGTACGTCGACACCGTGTGGCCGCGGGCGCGGGCGGAGGAGGTGGTGGCCGGACTGCTGGGTGACCCCGAGGCGCTGGCCGTCGCCGCCGAGGGGCTGCTGGACGCGGAGGAGCAGAAGGCGGTGCTGTGGGCGGGGCCGCCGCGGTCGTGGAAGTCGGCGCGCTGGTCGGCCGCGGACCTGGTGCTGCTCGACGAGGTCGCCGGGCTGGTCGAGCACCCCGAGGGGTATGGGCACGTCGTGGTCGACGAGGCCCAGGACCTCTCCCCGATGGAGTGCCGGGCCATCGCCCGGCGGACCGCCTTCGGCTCGCTCACCGTGCTGGGCGACCTCGCGCAGGGGACGACCCCCTGGGCGGCCCGCTCGTGGTCGGCGGTGCTGCGGCACCTGGGGAAGCCGGACGCGGCCGTGATCCCGCTGACCACGGGATTCCGGGTGCCGCGGGCGGTGGTCACGCTCACCAACCGGCTCCTGGAACGGCTGGACGTCGACGTGCCGGCGGCCCGCTCCCTGCGCGGCGACGGCGAGCTGCGCACGCGGGAGGTCGCCGGGCCGGACGGGGTGCCGGACGCGGTCGTGGCCGCCGTGCGGGACGCGCTGGAGCGGGAGGGATCCGTCGGCGTCGTGGCGGCGGACGCGGACGTGCCCCGGCTGCGGCGGGCGCTGGCCGGGGCGGGGGTGGAGGCGTCGGGTCCGGAGGAGCCGGGCGCACGGGTCGCGGTGGTGCCGGCGAGCGTCGTCAAGGGCCTGGAGTACGACCACGTGGTGGCCGTCGAGCCCGCGGCGATCGCGGAGGCGGAGGAGCGGGGGCTGCACCGGCTGTACGTGGTGCTGACCCGGGCGGTGTCCCGGCTGGAGATGGTGCGGTCGCGGGAGCTGCCCTTCTGACCTCCGTCAGCGGCGGGCGACCATCTCGGCGACCCGGGTGAAGCCGTCCGTGCCGTGCCCGAGCGCGATGACCCGCCGGGCCTGGCCCTCGATCACCCGCATCACGCTCGCGTCGATGCCGTGGGCCTCGGAGGCGTGGACGACGTGGGCCATGGTCGAGGCGGCCGAGGTGATCGGGTTCAGCTCGCCCGAGTACGTGCCGGCGTCGGCGTCCGCCGCGAACTCCGCGAACAGGGGCGGGAGGATCGCGGCGATACCCTGGGCGAAGGGGGCGAGTTCCGTCGCGGTGACGCCCTCCGCGCGGGCCACGGCGAGGGCGTGCGCGTAGCCGGCCATCGACGTCCAGAAGATGTCGAGCAGCGCGATGTCGTACGCCGCCGCCCGGCCGGCCTCCTCCCCGAGGTGGGTGTGGCTGCCGCCGAGCGCCGCCAGCACGGGCCGGTGCTCCCGGTACAGCTCCGCGGGGCCGCTGTGCAGGAACACCGCGTCGTCCGTGCCGATGGTCGGGGTCGGGGTCATGATCGCGCCGTCCAGGTAGCGGACGCCGTGCCGACCGGCCCACCCGGCCGTGTCCCGGGCGCGTTCGGGGGTGTCGGCGCTCAGGTTCACGACCGTACGGCCCTTGAGGGCGGCGGTCACGGCGTCCTGGCGCAGCACGACGTCCGAGGCGTCGTAGTTCACCACGCAGACGACGGTGAGCGGGGCGGCGGAGACCGCCTCCTCGGGCGACGACGCCGGGACCGCGCCCCGGGCGATCAGCTCGGCGTCCCGGCCGGGCGTGCGGTTCCAGACGGTGGTGCGCACCCCCGCGTCCAGGAACGCGCCGGCCAGCGCCCGGCCCATCGGACCGAGACCGAGGACGGTGACGGAGGGCTGGTCGGTGTGCACAGACATGTTTCAACTCCCATAATATTCACGACGATTGCTGAGGAAAGGGGCAGGGCATGGCGCACCGGCGCCACGATCCGGACGTCTGCGGGGTGACCGCCGCGATCGCCGTGATCGAGGGGAAGTGGAAGACCACGCTGCTGTGGCTGCTGGAGTCCGGACCGCACCGGCCGGCCGCGCTGCGCCGGAAGGTGCCGGGCCTCACCGAGAAGGTGCTGACCCAGGCGCTGCGCGAGATGGAGGCGGACGGGCTGGTGCACCGGGAGGTGCACGACGTGCTGCCGCCGAAGACGGTCTACTCCCTGACCGCGTTCGGCCGCGAGCTCGCCGGGGCGCTGGCTCCCCTGTCCGACTGGGGCCACCGCCGCCTGGAGAGGCTGACCGAGGCCCCGGCCTCCTGACGGGCGGCCGTTCCCGCTCCCTTCCCCTCCGGCGCCCGCAACCAGGTTCGCCGGGCTCCGCCGCGCTGCCAAGTACGCACAAAAAAGTGCGTATGCCCGCCGTCGGGACGCCAGGTGGCGCTCGTGCGGACGCGTTAGGATCCGGGTTCCGCACGGAGGCACGGAGGGGAGACGCGTGAGCGAGACCGAGGTCGCCACCGCCCCCCGGCCCCTGCTGCTGGCCGACGGCCGGCCGGCCGCGCGGGCCTGGTCGCTGGACCCCGCCCTGCGCCACCTCAACCACGGTTCGTTCGGCGCCGTACCGCTGGTCGCCCAGGAGCGGCAGCAGGAGTTGCGCGCGCGGATGGAGGGCGCCCCGGTCGTGTGGTTCTCCGAGCTGCCGCGGCGGCTCGCGGCGGCCCGGGCCGACCTCGCCGCCTTCCTCGGCGCGGACCCCCAGGACCTCGCCCTGGTGCCGAACGCGAGCGCCGGCGCGAGCGTCGTGTACGCCGGCCTGGACCGCCGGGGCGGCGGGGAGATCGTCGTCACCGACCACGGCTACGGCGCCGTGACGACGGGCGCCGAACGGCTGGCCCGCCGCTGGGGCGGCCGGGTGCGCACCGCCGCGGTGCCGCTGGACGCCGGAGAGGAGCAGGCCTACGAGGCGGTGATGGCCGAGGTGGGCGAGGCCACCGGGCTCGTCGTCCTCGACCAGGTCACCTCGGCGACCGCCCGCCGGCTGCCGGTGGAGCGGATCAGCGCCGGGACGCGGCGGCGCGGCATCCCGCTGCTCGTGGACGGTGCGCACGCGCCCGGCCTGATCCCCGCCCCGCTCGACGGGTGGGACGGCGACTTCTGGACGGGCAACCTGCACAAGTGGGGCTGCGCGCCGCGCGGCACCGCGGCCCTGGTGGCGCGCGGTCCGCTGCGGGAGGGGTTGTACCCGCTGATCGACTCGTGGGGCACCGCCGACCCGTACCCCGACCGCTTCGACCAGCAGGGCACGCTCGACGCGACCGGCCAACTGGCCGCGGCGACGGCCCTGGACCTCGTCGACCGCGCCTGGGGCTGGTCCGCCGCCCGCCGGTACATGGACGAGCTGGCCGGTTACGGGGCGCGGATCGTGGGCGCCGCGCTCGCCGGGCTGACCGGTGCGGACGCGTCCGTCGACGTCGGCATGCCCGTGCCCGGCATGCGGCTGGTGCGGCTGCCCGACGGCCTCGGCGAGAGCCGCCCGGCGGCCGACGCCCTGCGCGACCGGGCCCCCGCGGAGCTGGGCGTCGAGGCGGCGTTCACCAGCTTCGGCGGAGTCGGCTACCTGCGGCTGTCCGCGCACGTCTACAACACGGCCGAGGACTACGAGTACTTCGCCGAGAAGTGCGTCCCCGTCCTCGGCGAGTGGGCCCGCGCGGCACGGTGAGGGGAGCCGCGCGGGCGGGCCGGTCACGCTTCCCGGCCGGCCTCCCGCGCCACGCGCTCCACAGAACCGCTTGCTCGCGACCGCGTCAGCGACGCCGAGCGGCAGCACGGTCTCGTCGATCCGCCGGGTGACGGGACCGCGCTCCTTCTGCGCCGAGGTCGCGACCTTCCGGATCGCCCCGTCCGGAGCCTGCACGACGCCCCCCGTACCCCCGGAGCGACTTCGCGGCCGGCTTCAGCGGCACGGCGCCGGCGTCCACGGCGGTGCCGAGGGGACCGTCGACGTCGCCCGGCTGGGACACCGTGAACCCCAGCGTGAACCCGCGGAACCCGCTCGTGGCCCCTCCGAGGCGCGCAGCCGGACCTGCCCGTCCGGCCCGAAGACGGTGGAGTGGGAACGGCGGACGGCCGCGGTGTCGGCCACCTCGCGGGTCACGCTTTCGAGGGATGCCATGCCCACCGCGCTAGGCATGCCCGGCAGTCCGGGGCTCCTCGGATCCCGACCGGTCCTCCCGCGGCGGCGGGTCCCAGCCCTTGACGGCCTCCGCGATCCGCAGGGCGGTCTCGGCCGGGGTGAGGTGGGTGGTGTCGACGACCTCGGCCTCGGCGTGCAGCCAGGTGCGGGCCGCCTCGGCGTAGGGCTCCAGGTGGCTGAGGCGGAACGGGGAGTCGGGGCCGAGAACGGTGTCCCCCGCGATGCGCGCGCGGAGGGTCCCCCGGTCGGCGTGCAGGACGAAGTGGCGTACCGGGACGGCGTGGCGGGCGAGGCCCGCGCTGATCTCGCGCCAGTACTCCTCGACCAGGACGGTCATCGGCATCACCAGGGTGCCGCCGGTGTAGTCGAGTACGCGGCGGGCGGTCTCGACGACGAGCGGCCGCCAGGGCGGCCAGTGCTGGAAGTTGTCCGTCACGGGCAGCTCCGGCGTGATGTCCATGAGCGTCTCGCCGACCTTCTCGGCGTCGAACACCCGTGAGTCCGGGACCAGTCGCTGCACGAGTGCGGCGGTCGTCGTCTTGCCCGCGCCGTGGGCGCCGTTGATCCATACGATCACGGGGCCCACGCTAGCGCCGCGCGGGCCGGGGAGCGGGCACAAGGAAGAACCGGTACGCCTGCGGCCTACAGGAAGTCGTACGCCGTCCAGTCGGCGGGCGTGCGGTGGCCGAGCCGCCGGTACAGGGCGTTGCCGGCGGGGTCGCAGAGGTCCGCGAACAGGACGACGTCCTTCGCCCCCGCGGCCGGTGCGGCCCGGCTCACCTCCGCCGTCACGGCGCTCGCGCAGCCGCGGCCGCGGCCGCGCAGGTGGGCCGGGGTGTGGACGACGTCCACCTGGATCTGGCCGCCGATCAGCGGGTTCATGCCGGCGAGGGAGACCGGCGTGCCGTCCGGGGTCTCCCCCAGCGTGTAGCGCTTGTCGGCGTAGCGGGTGCCGGCCCAGGAACCGGCGTCGGCGGTGACGTCCTCCCCGACGGACCTGGCGAACTCGCCGCACCAGAGGATGACGTCCTCGAGGTCCCGCTCGCCCAGGACGCGGGCCCGGCCCGCCGGGTGCGGATCCGGTGGGGTGAGCCTGTCGAGGCGGTACAGACGGAGCCGGGTGTCGCGGAGTTCCGGCGTCGCGCCGGTGTGCCGCTGCCAGGTCCCGGCGAAAGCGGTGGCCGTGCCGTGGTCCGCGCTGACGGCGGGGAGGGCGTGCCCGAGGGCGGCCAGGCGGACGGCGAGGGAGTCGGCCTGCTCGGGCGTGAGCGGGGTGGGGCACAGGGCGCGGGGCGGGAGGTGGTGGAAGGCGGCGTGGACCCCGCCCGCCCGCTCCGGCACGCCGAAGACGGCGGCTTCGGCGCCGAAGGCGCGCACCCCGCGTGGGCGCACCCGCTCGGCCCACGTCAGGGCCATGACGTGCCGACCGGGTCGCGCGCAGGAAGCCACCGGCTCGGGCGAGGAAGTCGTCGGCGTCTTCGGTGAGGTGCCAGCCGTTCGGACGCATGCTTCATGATCCTTCCTCGCCGTGGAGGCGCACAGACGGTTCCCGGCCCCTTCCTGTGCCGTGACACACTTTTGCAAGCGGGTGCTTGCAAGAGTTAGCGCGGTGGGGCAGTGTGGAGGCATGGCCTCGCTCAACGTCGGCAATCTCGGTGAGTACCTGCGCGAGCAGCGGCGCAGCGCGCAGTTGTCGCTGCGGCAGCTCGCCGAGGCCGCCGGGGTGTCCAATCCGTACCTCAGCCAGATCGAGCGCGGACTGCGCAAGCCGAGCGCGGAGGTCCTGCAGCAGGTCGCCAAGGCGCTGCGGATCTCCGCCGAGACGCTGTACGTCCGGGCCGGCATCCTCGACGCCGAGCGGGACCGGTCCGAGGTCGAGACGCGGGCCGCCGTCCTCGCCGATCCCACGCTGACCGGGCGTCAGAAGCAGGTGCTGCTCCAGATCTACGAGTCGTTCCGCAAGGAGAACGGGCTCGGGGGCGCCGAGGACGGCGGGGTGACGCCCGGGGACCTTGCCGACGCCCCGGCGAACGGCACGATCGGTGACAGCGACAGCGACAGCGACAGCGACAGTGACAGTGACAGCGACAGTGACAGTGACACCGGTCCGCGGCGGACGGCCGGCTGAGCCGGACCAGGGCGCCGGCCGCCCGCCGCGGACCGCATGAAACCCCCAGTCGACAACGAATCCGGGAGGACCACCACCATGGCCATCACCGACGACCTGCGCAAGACCTTCAGCGACCCGACCCCGCTCTACTTCGCCGCCGGCACCGCCGACCTCGCGCTGCAGCGGGCCAAGAAGGTGCCGGCCCTGGTGGAGCAGCTGCGCACCGAGGCCCCGGCCCGCATCGAGGCCGTACGCAACACCGACCCCAAGGCCGTCCAGGAGCGGGCGACCGTCCGGGTCCGGGAGACGCAGGAGACGCTCCAGACCAAGGTCGGCGAGCTCTTCGGCTCGCTCGACACCGATCTGAAGAAGATCGGCGAGAGCGCCCAGGACCTCGCGCTGCGCGGGGTCGGCATCGCCGCCGAGTACGCCGTCAAGGCACGGGAGACCTACGAGAAGGTCGCCGAGCACGGTGAGCAGGCCGTGAAGACCTGGCGCGGCGAAGCCGCCGAGAGCATCGAGGACATCGCCGTCGCGGTCGAGCCGCCGGCCGAGCCCAAGCCCGCGCCCCGGCTGGAGACGGTCGAGGCCAAGGACGACAAGCCCGTCGCCGCCGGGACCACCGAGGCGGGGAAGCCCGTTGTCAAGAAGGCCCCGGTGCGCAAGGCCACGGCGAAGAAGCCGACGCCGCCCGCGAAGTAGGCGGTGCGGAACCGGGCACTCCGGGCACTCCGGGCACTCCTGGAGTGCCCGGCCCGTTGTCCGGGTAGCCGACCGCTGGATGCGGGTACGGTGACGGCGTAGAGGACGAGCCGAGTCTGGTGGTGGATGTTGTGCTGATGCAGGGCTTCGCGGGATTCATGTGGCTGCTGAGCATGGCCCTGATCGTGTTCAGCGGCTTCGCGCTGATCGACGCCGCCACGCGCCGTGAGGACGCCTACCGCGCGGCGGACAAGAAGACCAAGCCGTTCTGGCTGATCATCCTCGCCCTCGCCTTCGTGGTGAACCTGATCTTCAACATCCTGTCGTTCCTGCCGATCATCGGACTGATCGCGACCATCGTGTACATGGTCGACGTCCGCCCGGCCCTGCGCGGTCTCTCCGGCGGCGGGCGCTCCCCCCGGGGCTCCAGCAGCGACGGCCCCTACGGCCCGTACAACGGCGGCCGTTGACGGGAGGCGGCTCCGCCGTTCACACCACCCGGTCCAGCAGCAGCACCGCCACGTCGTCCGTCAGCTCGCCCCCGTTGAGGTCCCGGACCTCGTTGACGGCGGTGCGCAGCAGCTTCTCCCCGCGCAGCCCCTCGGAGAGCTGGCGGCGGATCATCTCCACCATGCCCTCCTGGCCGAGCCGCTCCCCGGTGTCGCCGACCCGGCCCTCGATCAGGCCGTCGGTGTAGAGCATCAGGCTCCACTCGGCGCCCAGCTCCACCTGCGTCCGCGGCCAGCGGGCGCCCGGCAGCAGGCCGAGCGCCGGGCCGTTGTTGTCGTACGGCAGCAGGCGCGCGGGGTGCCCGGGGCGGGCGAGCAGCGGCGACGGGTGGCCGGCCAGGCACAGGCCCGCCCGGCGGCCGTCCGGCGCGATGTCCACCGTGCACAGGGTCGCGAAGATCTCGTCGTCCGGCCGTTCGTGCTCCAGCACCTGCTGCAGCGTGCCCAGCAGCTGGTCGCCGCACAGGCCCGCGAGGGTCAGCGCGCGCCAGGCAATGCGCAGCTCCACACCGAGGGCGGCCTCGTCCGGGCCATGTCCGCAGACGTCGCCGATCATGGCGTGCACGGTGCCGTCCGGGGTGCGGACGACGTCGTAGAAGTCCCCGCCGAGCAGGGCACGGGAGCGGCCGGGGCGGTAACGGGCGGCGAACCGCAGCGAGGAGCCGTCCAGCAGCGGGGTGGGCAGCAGGCCGCGTTCCAGCCGGCGGTTCTCCTGGGCGCGCACGCGGCCCTCGGCGAGCCTCCGCTCGGCGGAGTCGGACCGCTTGCGCTCCACCGCGTACCGGATCGCCCGGCTCAGCAGCCGGCCGTCCAGCTCGTCGCGGACGAGGTAGTCCTGGGCGCCCACCCGTACGGCCTCCGCACCGCGCTCGGTGTCGTCGGCGCCGGTGAGCGCGAGGACGGCGTGCCGGGGCGCGAGCTCCAGGACGTGCTTGAGCACGGCGAGCTCGTCGTCACCGTCGCCCGCCCGGCCCGGCGCGGGCAGCGCGAGGTCCAGCAGGATGCAGTGCACGTCGTCGGTCAGCAGTCGCCCGGCCTCGGTGAGGTTGCGGGCGGTGCGGACGCGGATCGGCTTGCCGGACCGGTCGAGCAGCTCCGGCACGATCGGCGACCCGCCCGGGTCGTCCTCGATCAGCAGCAGCGTGAGGTGGGTGGGGGCGGGCGTCCCGGGCCGGTCAGGTGCGGAGCCGGCCCGGTCCGTGGCGTTCCCGGACGGGGCCGCCGCGCGCGGGGCCGTCACCCTGGCCTCCGAGGAGTCCTGGGCGGGGCCGCCGTTCGGTTCGGCGGCCGGCGCCTGACCACCTTCCACGGCCGGGATCGCTCTCTGCCGCGGTACGGGTGCGGGCATTGTCGCGGTTTCCTTCCCTCCCCCGAGGGCACGGTGGGGGCTTCGACCGTAGGCCCGTGCCCGGCTCCCACCTCCGGGTGTGAGCAGGGGACGCCCCCTTCGAACGGGGACCATAGCGGCTGACGGCGCCGCAGCGGAATGCTGCGGACCATGCCGATCCGCCACCGGCCACCGTCATCTGCCGCTTTCACCAGAGCAGTTGGGCAGGGCGCGGACGCCGCCGGGATGACGAACGTCACGTCCGCAGGGGTCCGGTCGCGAGATCGACGTGCACTGGGTCACACGGTGCGTGTCGCCGGGCGGTCGAGCAGCCGGGTGAGCGAGCGGTCAGGAGGACGCGAACCGCTCAACTGTCGTCCGCGTCCGGCCGCACCACGCCGAGGATCGGCATCGACCCGGCTCCCGCGAGCGTCACCGTCCGCCCCGGGCGCGGGGCGTGCACCATCATGCCCTCCCCGACGTACATCCCCACGTGGCTGGCGTCGTCGAAGTAGATGACGAGGTCGCCGGGCCGCATGTCCTCGATGCCGACGCGCTTCAGCTGCTTCCACTGCGCCTGCGACGTGCGCGGCATGCTCCGCCCGGCCGAGATCCAGGCCTGCGAGGTCAGTCCGGAGCAGTCGTACGCCTCCGGCCCCTCGGCGCCCCACTGGTACGGCTTCCCGATCTGCGCGGTGGCGTACGCGACGGCCTTGCCGCCCTGCTCCGTCGCCCCGCCCCTGATCTCGTCGAGGATGCCGGAGCCCAGCCACGAGGCCTGCGCCTCGGCGGCGGCCTGCTGCTCCAGCCGGGCCAGGATCTCCTTCTCCTCCTCCTCCAGCCCGGACTCGAGCTTCTCGGCCGCCTCGATCCGCTTCTCGATCTTCCTCTGCGCCTCGGCCTTGGCCTTGCGGCCCGCCTCGAGCCTCTTCATCTGCGCTTCGGCGTCCTGCGCGTACTGCTCCAGGTCCTGCTGGGTGCGGATCGTCTCCCCGAGCAGGCCCTTGGCCGCGTGCTCGCCCTGGCGTACCCGGCCCGCGCCGTCGAGGAACTCCTGCGGGTCGTCGCTCAGCATCAGGTGGGCCTCGGGCGGAAGCCCACCGCCCCGGTACTGGGCGGCGGCCGCGGCGCCCGCGCGGGCCTTCAGCCCGGCCAGCTCCTCCCGGCCCTCGACGATCCTCTTCGCCAGCCGGACGATCTGGGCGGACTGCTGCCGCGCCTCCTCCTCGGCGGCGTTGTACTCGTCGGTGGCGACGGCCGCCGCGCGGTAGAGCTTGTCGAGCTTCTCGCGCACGGCCTCCAGGTCCCTGTCGGCGACCACGGTGACGCTCGCGGTCGTGCCGGGCGGCGGCGGGGGAGCGGGAGCCGCGAACGCCGTACCGGGCGCCGCCAGCACGGTGACCGCACAGACCACGGTCACGGCCGCCGTGAGCAACCCGCGCTTGCCCGTCCGCATGACGTGTACCCCCGTTGATCAACCGTCAGCAACATACGGTCGCCCAGGGGATGTTGCCATGCCGACGCGCGAAACGACAGAGGGGGCGCCACCCGTCTTCCCCCGTCCGGCACTCCCTGTCCGTCCCTCACCGGCGCGGCGATCGTCCCGCCCGTGTGGCGGACGGCTCACGGGGGCCGCTCCCGGTCGGCGTCACCACGGAGCCGGGGTCACCCGAGCGGTGCCAGCGCCTCCCACCGCACCGTCACCTCCCCCTGTCGCCACCGTCCCGGTCCGTCCGTCACCGGCCAGTCGGCCGTGAGGTCCCGCACCGTCCGGATCCAGCGCTGTCGTGCGCCGTACGAGGCGTAGGGCGCGGCGGCGGCCCAGGCGCGGTCGAAGTCGTGCAGGAAGGCGTGCACCGGCTCGCCCGGCACATTGCGGTGGATGAGCGCCTTCGGCAGGCGTTCCGCCAGGTCGGAGGGGCGCTCCAGCGAGCCCAGCCGGGTCGCGAAGGTGACCGTGCGCGGCCCTTCCGGGCCGAGGGCGACCCAGACGTGCCGGCGCCCGACCTCGTCGCAGGTCCCCTCCACCAGCAGCCCGCCGCGTGAGCCCGTCGCCGGGTCGGCGGGCGCGAGCCGTGCGCACAGCAGCCGCCACACGGCGGCGACCTCGGCCTCGTCGTACTGGCGCAGCACGTTCGCCGCACGGACCAGCACCGGCCGTCCGGGGACCGGGACCTCGAAGCCGCCGCGGAGGAAGACCAGCCCCTCGCGCTCGTACGGCCGTGCCGCCACGACCCGGGCCGGTTCGATCTCGACGCCCGTCACGTGCGTGCGGGGCGCCGCGGCGCGCAGCCGGTGCAGCAGCTCGACGGCCGTCCAGGGGGCCGCGCCGTAGCCGAGGTCGACGGCGACGGGATCGACCGCGCGGCGCAGCTCCGCGCCGTGTGTGGCCGCGATCCAGCGGTCCATGCGGCGCAGCCGGTTGGGGTTGGTGGTGCCGCGCGTCACCGTACCCACGGGGCGTGAGGCGGCGCGGGTGGGTGTCATACGGACGAGTATGCGGGTACCCCGCAGCCGCACCGATGCGAGTCACACGGCCCTTCCCGAACGGTTGAGCGACAGTCGGTAATGTTTAGGCAAAAACGCGAACCGGGGAGGCCGTCCGGAAATGGGGGAGCACCTCTCCGGCGTTGACGCCCCCGAGGGCCGCACACCCTCCGGCAGCCATGTCCGCAGCGAGGAGGAACGCCACGTGAGCCAGTACATCGCGAGGCTCGGGCGGCGCTCACCCGCCGCGTCCGCGCGCCTGCGGCTGCACCGCAGGCCCCGCCGCGTGGCCATGCTCTCCGTGCACACCTCCCCGCTCCACCAGCCGGGCACCGGCGACGCGGGCGGCATGAACGTCTACATCGTGGAGCTCGCGCAGCGCCTCGCCGCGATCGACATCGAGGTCGAGATCTTCACCCGCGCGACCGCCGCCGCCCTCCCGCCCACCGTCGAACTCGCCCCCGGCGTCCTCGTCCGGCACGTCGACGCGGGCCCCTACGAGGGCCTCGCCAAGGAGGAGCTCCCGGCCCAGCTGTGCGCCTTCACCCACGGCGTGATGCAGGCCTGGGCCCACCACCGCCCCGGCCACTACGACCTGGTCCACTCCCACTACTGGCTCTCCGGCCACGTCGGCTGGCTCGCCGCCCAGCGCTGGGGCGTGCCCCTGGTGCACGCCATGCACACCATGGCCAAGGTCAAGAACGCCAACCTGGCCGCCGGCGACACGCCCGAGCCCGCCGCCCGCGTCATCGGCGAGACCCAGATCGTCACAGCCGCCGACCGGCTGATCGCCAACACCGCCGAGGAGGCCGGCGAACTCGTACGGCACTACGCGGCCGACCCCGGCAAGGTCGCCGTCGTCCACCCCGGGGTCAACCTGACCCGCTTCCGTCCGGCCGACGGTCGCGCCGCCGCGCGGGCCCGCCTCGGCCTCCCGCAGGACGCCCTGATCCCGCTCTTCGCGGGCCGCATCCAGCCCCTCAAGGCGCCCGACGTGCTCCTGCGCGCGGTGGCCGCCCTGCTCGGCGAGCGCCCCGAACTGCGCTCGCGCATCTGCGTCCCCGTGGTCGGCGGCCCCAGCGGCAGCGGCCTCGCCAAGCCGGAGGGGCTGCAGAAGCTCGCCGCGCGGCTCGGCATCGCGGACGTCGTACGGTTCCACCCGCCCGTCGGGCAGGAGCAGCTCGCGGACTGGTTCCGCGCGGCGTCCGTCCTCGTGATGCCCTCCTACAGCGAGTCCTTCGGCCTGGTCGCCATAGAGGCGCAGGCCGCCGGCACCCCGGTGCTCGCGGCAGCGGTCGGCGGCCTCCCGGTGGCCGTGCGGGACGGAGACACCGGCTTCCTCGTCCAGGGCCACGACCCCGACGCCTACGCGAGCGTGCTGCGCGACTTCGCCGACCACCCGCACCTCGCCGACCGCATGGGGGAGGCCGCCGCCCGGCACGCCCAGTCCTTCGGCTGGGACACCGCCGCCGCGACCACGGCCGACGTCTACACGGCCGCCACCCAGGCCCACCGCCGTCACGTACGCTCGACGCATGGCTGACAAGGCGGCGGAGGCAGCGCAGGTCATCGAGGACGTCCTGAAGGACGCCGAACTGGAGTGGGAGAGTCCCGCGCCCGGCAGTTACGTGGTGAAGCTCCCCGGCACCCGCAAGCTCTCCACGACCGTGTCCCTGATCGCGGGCCGGCACACGCTCTCCCTGAACGCCTTCGTCATCCGCCACCCCGACGAGAACGAGGCCGGCGTCCACCGCTGGCTCCTGGAGCGCAACCTCAAGCTGTTCGGCGTGGGGTACGCCGTCGACCCGCTCGGCGACGTCTACGTCACCGGCCGCCTGCCCCTCTCCGCCGTCACCCCGGAGGAGCTCGACCGCCTCCTCGGCCAGGTCCTGGAGGCCGCCGACGGCAGCTTCAACACCCTCCTGGAGCTGGGATTCGCCTCGGCGATCCGCAAGGAGTACGACTGGCGGGTGTCGCGCGGGGAGTCCACCCGCAACCTGGAAGCGTTCACGCACCTGCTGCAGCGCCCGTCGCCCGGTAACGACCCGGAGTGACCCCGACCAGTCTCCGGAAGTGCCGGGTGAGGTGCGCCTGGTCGTAGAACCCGGTGACGACGGCGACCTCGCTCGGCGACCGCCCCTCCAGGAGCAGCCGCCGGGCGCGGCCCACCCGGCGGGACATCAGGTACTGGTGCGGCGCGATGCCGTAGGCCCCGCTGAACGCCCGTACCAGGTGCGCGGGATGGGCGGACAGCGTCCCGCCCGCCTCCGCCAGGCCGACGCCCTCCACGACCCGCCCGTCGAGCAACTCCCGCAGCCGCCGCGCCAGCACGGGATCCCGCCGGGGCACGCCGAGGAAGTCCCGGGACCGCAGGTGCGTGCGCAGCCGCTCCCCGACGAGCGCCAGCCTGCTCTCGGCCTCCAGCTCGTCCCCGGGCCGCACGAGCGCGGAGTGCACCTGTCCGACGCGCCGCCGCAGCAGGGGGTCGCGCAGATCGGGCCGGTCGACGGCGGCCCCGATGAGGTCGTCGGCGAGATGGCGGACGTCGAGGTACAGCACCCGCTTGCGGAACCCGTCGGGGGTGGCGGGGGCCCCGTTGTGGGGGACGTGCGGCGGCAGCAGGGACACGGTGTCGTGCGGGGAGCCGTGCTCGTGCCGGTCGAGGTCGTACCGTACGGCGCCGTCGTCGACGATGAGCAGCGTCCAGGCGTCGTGGACGTGCATCGGGTACGCGTACTCGGTGAAGCGGGCGTGGAAGCATGGGGATATCCGACGGAGCTGAACCTTCCGCCAACCGCGGGGTGCCAAGCCGTCACGAACGGGGCAGCGCGACCAGCCACTCGGTGAGGAGGCGGTTGACCTCGTCGGGGCGTTCCTGCTGGATCCAGTGGCCGCAGCCGTCGAGGAGGCGGGAGGAGACCAGACCCGGCAGCGTGACCGGGAACGCCTCGATCGCGTCGGCCAGCCAGGCCGTGGAGGCGTCCAGGCCGCCGCCGACGAACAGGGACGGCTGGGTGATCGGGGCGCCGTCGAGGGCGGCGAGGTCCTCCCAGTCGCGGTCCATGTTCCGGTAGCGGTTGAGCGCGCCGGTCATCCCCGTCCGCTCGAACTCCCCGGCGTAGACGTCGAGATCCCGCTCGCTCAGCCAGCCGGGCAGCCGGCCGGCGGGGAACCGGTCGCGCATGGTCCCGCCCCTGCCGACGAAGTGCGGATCGGGAGCGCCGGGCGCGGGCATGGTGTCGCCGGACAGCGCCGCGTAGAGGCCTGCGAGCCAGCCCCGTACATCGGGCTCGATCTCCGCCTCGGCGCGGCCCGGCTCCTGGAAGTACGAGACGTAGAATTCCTCGTCGCCGCCCATCCCGGCGAAGACGTCACGGGGCCGGGGCCCGCCGCGCGGGGTGTAGGGAACGCTCAGCAGTCCCACCGCGCGGAACACGTCCGGCCTGAGCAGCGCGGAGTTCGCGGCGATGGCCGCGCCCCAGTCGTGCCCGACGATCACGGCCGACTCCCCGCCCAGGGCGTGCACGACGGCGGCGTTGTCCGCCACCAGATCGAGCATCCGGTACGCCTCCGTCGCGGCCGGCCTGGAGGAACGGCCGTAGCCGCGCACGTCGACGGCGACCGCGCGGTACCCCGCCGCGGCGAGGGCCGGCAACTGGTGGCGCCAGGAGTACCAGGACTCCGGGAACCCGTGCACGAGCAGCACCAGCGGTCCGCTTCCCTGCTCCGCGAGATGGATCCGCCCTCCCGGCGAGGGAACCAGCCGGTGCGTGATCTCCGTGGCGTGCTGCGACATGCGCTCTCCTCAGGGCCGGTTGTCTTCCGTGCCTCCATCATGCGGAAGTCCGTCCCCGGGGCCCAAGCGTGTTTGCCGGTCCGGCACATCCACTGACCGCCACCAGGGGTGTTCCTCGTCCCGACCCCGACCGCACCGAGCATCGGCTCCGTGGACGGCTTCGGGCGGCCCCCGGGTGGGCCGTTCGGCGATCCGGGGTGAGTACTTCGGGGGCGCGATGGACGAGGTACGGGCCCGCTCCGGCGTCGCGGGTCCGGTGACGATCCAGCGGATGGCCGCCCTGACGGGGCTCCCCGGCCTCCGAACCGCGGCCGCGGTTCCATGAAGCCCGCACAGCACTTTCGAGCCCTGCGCGCGGATCGCGGATCGTCCGCGCGCAGGGGTGGTCGAGCCGTCGCTGTCGTCCCTCGGCGGTTGCTGTGCTCTGTCGCCCTGCGGCAGGATCGGACGATGTCCCGCTCGATAGGCGCACATACCGCCGACCCGTGCCCCAAGTGCCGCGTCGAGGAGGTCCGTACCGGCGCCCCTTCCTCCGCCCGAGGACGGGATGTCGTCAGCTACCGCTGCGGCCGCTGCGGGCACACGTGGTTCCGCCCGGTGGAGGACGACTTGGGGGTGTACGACACCGTCAGGGTGGACCTCCCGGACGCCACGCTCTACGGCACCGTCCGGCAGGTGGAGGACGACCGGGTCCAGGTGCGCGACACGGACAGCGGCCGGATGCTGTGGGTCGACCTGTGGAGGGTCATCCTCTACTGAGGTCCGCCCGGCCTGGTGGTGCCCTCGCCTGCGCGGCCCCCGGCGCCCTCCGAGCGCGCGCCGGCCGCCGAGGCACGGCCGTCCGCCCGGACGGAAACCGGACAGCCGGTGGCAGAGTCGCTCGGCTCCACGGTGGTGAGCAGCGAGGTGTACGCGGCCCAGAAGGAGTACGTCCGCAAAGCGCCCGAGGTGAAGGTGGTGGCCGCGGTCGTCGACGCGCTCGTCTCCGCGGGCGGGACGATGTCCCCGGCCGCTCTCGCCGCGGCGATCTCCGCGACCGGGCGGGTGCGCCGCAACATCGAGGGGTTCGTCGCCACGGTGCAGCGGCTGCTGAACGTCGAGGGGTATCCCGTCCTCGGGTTCATCGACGGCGGGCACGCGGTCAAACTCGATGTACCGCTCCTGCGCGAGCAGTTCCTGCCGAAGCCGAAGGACGACGAAGCGGACGAGCCGGCGAGCCGGGGGGGGAGGAGAAGGCGTGACCGACCCCGCCTCCGTGAGCGCGGTCCGGCGCCGCGAGGTCATCGACGCCCTGCGTCGCGGCACCGTCCCGCAGTCCGGTCTCGACCTGTTCGCGGTCGGACTGGACCGTTTCGAAGCCGCCCTGGACGACGACCTGGCCACCGTCACCCGTGGCGGTGCCGCCTTCCACGCCGTCCGCGGTGACTACGGCTCCGGCAAGACCTTCTTCGCACGCTGGCTGGCCGAACGCGCCAAACGCGCGGGACTCGCCACCGCCGAGGTGCAGATCTCCGAGACCGAGACACCGCTGCACCGGCTGGAGACCGTCTACCGCCGGCTCACCGAGCGCCTGGCCACCGCCACCCCTGCCACGCCGGAAGGGATCGTCGTACCGGCTCAGCGCATCAACGATCACTGGATCCGTCTGCGGGAAGACCTCATGCCACCGGTGTGGAAGGAAGCCCTGAGCGAGGCTCCGGGCCGGCTCTGTCTTCCCGCTGTCGACGAACGGGCGGTGCGGGGACTGAAATTCGGGGACGTGTTGCCGCCACGCCTGGCGGAGACAACGCTGTCGGCCCGACTGGCGGACCTGACAGCCGCAAAAGCAGTGCTAGCCGAACCCGTACGTTTTGTCGCCGCCTGTAAGTGAAGCGGTACATGGCTTGCCAAAGGATCACAACGCGCGACCACCAGGTCATTACGCCAGAGATCGGCGCACTGCCTCGGCCAGCGAGGCCGCTCGCACGTCGTCGCCGCCTCCGATGACGCGGTTCATCGCGTAGGCGAATGCAACCCCGTGCTCCGGGTCGGCGAAGGCGAGTGACCCCCCTCGGCCAGTGTGACCGAAAGAGCTCGGCCCGATCATCGGGTTGCTCTTGGTAGGCAGCATGTACCCGGCGCTGAAGCGGCTGGGGATCAGCATGACCTGGTCCTTCCCGCTGGCACGCTCCTCGGTCGCTGACGCCGGGGTGTCCGGGGAGAGTAGACGGACTCCGTCCACCTCGCCGATCAGCGCGGCGTACATGCGGGCAAGAGCGCGCGCGGTGCCGATGCCGTTGGAGGCCGGAAGCTCTGCGGCCTGTACCTCCGGTGAGTCGAAGTCGATCTCGGGCGGGTCGGTGACGGCGTACGCCCTGTTGCTGAATGAGTTCGGGTCCCGCCAAGCGGCGACCTGCTCGCGGAGTTCCTCGGGGACCGACTCGGTGGGCACAGTGGTGAAGTCGACGTCCGGCCGCTGGTACACCATGCGGCTGACTCGGTCGCGTTCGCCGGCGGGCAGGCCGATGAAGAAGTCCAAGCCCAGTGGGGCCGCGATCTCGTCGGCGAAGAAGCGGCCCGGTGAGCGGCCGGACACCCGGCGGATCACCTCGCCGACCAGCCAGCCCCAGGTCCGGCCGTGGTATCCGTGCGCTGTGCCCGGAGTCCAGAGGGGGCGCTGAGCGGCCAGTGCTGCCGCCATCGGGTGCCAGGCCAGCGCCTCCTTCAACGGCACCGGCTGATCCAGTGCGACCAGGCCGACTTGGTGGGCCAGGAGCCAGCGCGCAGGGACGTCCGCCTTGCCGTTCGCGGCGAACTCCGGCCAGTACTTCGCGACGGGTACGCCCAAGTCGAGCGCTCCGCGCTCGACCAGCATGTGCGCCATGGTCGCGGTCGCGCCTTTGGTCGCCGAGCAGACCAGTTGCAGCGTGTCCCGCGTCCAGGGACGACCGGTTTCGGCGTCAGCCACGCCACCCCACAGGTCCACCACCGGCCGGCCGTTCCGGTACACGCACACCGCCGCGCCGAGGTCCCCGTGCCGGGTGAAGTTCTCCGTGAACGCCGCCCGTACCGGCTCGAACCCGGGGGCCACCTCGCCGTAGATCGGCGTCATGCCGGCCATCCTGGCAGTCCTGCAGCCCTCTTCACCGAGACGGGCTCGTCCCCGGTGGCTATGCAGGCAGCCATCAAACGACGACGGACAGTTCCTGCAGGCGCTCGCGGAACTCGCGAACAAAGCCACTCGCTCGTACTCAGTGGATGTCCGCCGGTATGCCCCGGAAGGTGCGCCGGTAGGCGAGCGGAGTCACTCCGATGGCCGTGTGCAGGTGCTGGCGCAGCGACGTACCCGTACCGAAGCCGACCTGGGCGGCGATGTCGTCCACCGGGAAGTCGGTGGATTCCAGCAGGTGGCGTGCCCTGGCGACGCGCTGCTGGATCAACCACCGCCCCGGACTCATGCCCACCTCCTCGCCGAAGCGGCGGGCGAAGGTCCGCATGCTCATACGGGCGTGACCGGCAAGTTCGGCCAAGGTCAGCGGCTCGCCCAGGTTCTCCAGCGCCCACTGGCGGGTGGACGCGGTTCCGTTCGCCGAGGCCTCAGGCACTGGCTGCTCGATGTACTGCGCTTGCCCGCCGTCCCGCCATGGCGGGACGACGCAGGCGCGCGCGACACGGTTGGCGATCTCGGTGCCGTGGTCCTTGCGTACGAGGTGCAGGCAGACGTCGACCCCTGAGGCGGCGCCCGCCGATGTCAGCACGTCGCCGTCGTCGACGAAGAGCACGTCCGGATCGAGTGCGATGTGCGGGAACCACTGCTGGAAAACGCGGGCGAGCGCCCAGTGCGTGGTGGCCGGGCGGCCGTCGAGCAGTCCGGCGGCCGCGAGGAGGAAGGCGGCGGTGCAGATCGACACGACGCGCGCGCCCGCTGGAACGGAGGCCAGGGCTCCGGCAAGGGCTGGTGACACCTCCCTCGTGATGAGTGAGGTGTCGAACGGTGGGATCACGACGGTGTCCGCCGTGGCCAGCACCTCCGGACCGTGCTCGACATGGACCGAGAAATCGGAGTTCGTACGTACCGGGTGTCCGTCGACGGTGCAGGTAACCACCTCGTACCAGCCGTCTGCGGCTCCGAAGACCCGGCTCGGAATGCCCAGTTCGAACGGGTACACGCCGTCCAGTGCGAGGACGACGACGCGGTGAACATGTCGCATGGCAGGATCCTATCGAAAGATGGCAATCATGCCATGGTGCGGAACGGGCCGGTCCGCCACGCTGGACCCATGAGCCATAGCACAGCGGACAACACCGCCCCGGCCGCCGCCACCATGCACGCCATCAGCCAGGACATCCACGGCGCCCCCGACGTCCTCAAGGAAGTCCGCCTGCCGAAGCCCGTGCCCGGACTGAGCCAGATCTCGGTCGCCGTACGCGCGGCCGGCGTCAATCCCACCGACTGGAAGCACCGGGCCGGCGGCGGCTTCGTCGACCGGTTGCCGCTCGTCCTCGGTTGGGACGTCTCCGGAATCGTCGAAGCCGTCGGCTACGGCGTCACCCTGTTCAAGCCCGGCGACGAGGTCTTCGGCATGCTCCCCTACCCGTACGGTGTGGGCTCCCACGCCGAGTACGTGACCGCTCCGGCGCGCGCTTTCGCCCACAAACCCGCCGGCGTCGACCACATTCAGGCCGGGGCCCTCCCGCTCGCCGCCCTCACCGCGTACCAGGCGCTCGTCGACACCGCCGGGGTTCGTCCCGGTCAGCGAGTTCTCGTCCACGCGGCCGCCGGTGGCGTCGGCCATCTCGCCGTCCAGATCGCCAAGGCCCGCGGCGCGTACGTCATCGGCACCGCCAGCGCTCCCAAGCACGACTTCGTCCGCTCGCTCGGCGCCGACGAGGTGATCGACTACCGCAGCGTCGACTTCGCCGAAGCCCTCCAGGACATCGACGTCGTCCTCGACCCCCTCTCCGGCGATACCCGCGCCCGGTCGCTCGGCATTCTGCGCCCCGGCGGCGTCCTCGTCTCCCTCCTGCCGGGGACGGACCCGGACGAGGCTGCGCGGGCGGACGAGCTGGGTGTCCGCGTCGAAACCCTGCTCGTCGAGGCGGACCACGCGGGCATGAAGGCGATCGCGGACCTCGTGGAGGCTGGCTCGCTGCGCGCCCACATCGAGGCCGTCTTCCCCCTCGCCGAAGCGGCGGCGGCGCACACTCTCGGAGAGACAGACCGGACCACGGGCAAGCTCGTGCTCACCGTCGAACCGCAAGGATCCTGACCACGGCAGTCCGCCGGAGCCCGGAGAGCGCACTGCCCCATCGCCCTGACGGCCCGGAGACAGCGAAAAGCCCCCTGCCTGCGGGGAACCCGCAGGCAGGGGGCTTGTTCGCGGGCGCTTACTTCTTCTTGCCCTGGTTCTTGACCGCCTCGATGGCGGCGGCGGCCGCCTCCGGGTCGAGGTACTTGCCGCCGGGGGTGACCGGCTTGAAGTCGGAGTCGAGCTCGTAGTACAGCGGAATGCCCGTCGGGATGTTCAGGCCCGCGATGTCGGCGTCCGAGACGCCGTCGAGGTGCTTGACCAGGGCGCGCAGGCTGTTGCCGTGGGCGGCGATCAGGACCGTGCGGCCGACGAGGAGGTCGGGGACGATCGCGTCGAACCAGTACGGGAGCATGCGGACGACGACGTCCTTCAGGCACTCCGTCCGCGGGCGCAGCTCCGGCGGGAGGGTCGCGTAGCGCGGGTCGGAGAACTGGGAGTACTCGGCGTCGTTGTCGAGCGAGGGCGGCGGGGTGTCGTAGGAGCGGCGCCACAGCATGAACTGCTCCTCGCCGAACTCCGCGAGGGTCTGCGCCTTGTCCTTGCCCTGCAGGGCGCCGTAGTGACGCTCGTTCAGGCGCCAGCTGCGGTTCACCGGGATCCACAGGCGGTCGGCGGACTCCAGGGCGAGCTGCGCGGTGCGGATCGCGCGCTTCTGGAGGGAGGTGTGGAGCACGTCGGGCAGCAGGCCGGCGTCCTTGAGCAGCTCGCCGCCGCGCGTCGCCTCCTTCTCGCCCTTCGGGGTGAGGTTGACGTCCACCCAGCCGGTGAACAGGTTCTTCTCGTTCCACTCGCTCTCGCCGTGGCGGAGGAGGATCAGCTTGTACGGTGCGTCGGCCATGCGTCCGAGCGTAATCGACGTCACGCGGAGGTCGCGCGCCCTGCCCGCTTGGCGGACGGTTGACGGGATCTGTTAATCGAGTGGTCCCCCGGCTCCCCTGCTTCGTAAGGTGTGCTCGCTGTTTCAGCCGCTTACATCTGTTCTATGGGGGGTCCATGTCAGTCGCCGGAGTGAGACGTGCCGTGCGTGAGTCCGTCTCCGGGCTTCCCCGCGAGTTCTGGTGGCTGTGGACCAGCACCCTCGTCAACCGGCTGGGGGCGTTCGTCGCCACCTTCATGGCGCTCTACCTGACGCTCGACCGGGGGTACTCCGCCACCTACGCCGGGCTCGTCGCCGCGCTGCACGGGCTCGGCGGGGTGGTCTCCTCGCTGGGCGCGGGCGTGATGACCGACCGGCTCGGCCGGCGGCCCACCCTGCTGGTGGCGCAGACCGCCACCGCCCTGTCCGTCGCGCTGCTCGGCTTCATGCGGGATCCGGTCGCCATCGCGGCCGTCGCCTTCCTCGTCGGCATGGCCTCCAACGCCTCCCGGCCCGCCGTGCAGGCGATGATGGCGGACATCGTGCGTCCGGAGGACCGTGTCCGGGCCTTCTCGCTCAACTACTGGGCCATCAACCTCGGCTTCGCGATCTCCTCCGCGGGGGCCGGGTTCATCGCCGAGTACAGCTACCTCGCCGGGTTCCTGATCGAGGCGCTGATGACGCTGGTGTGCGCCGTCGTCGTCTTCCTGAAGCTGCCCGAGTCGAGGCCGGTCCGGAGCGCGGAGGCCGCCGCGCGGGAGGCCGGCGTGGGGCTGGGGACCGTGCTGCGGGACGGGCGGTTCATGGGGGTCGTCGGGCTGTCGTTCCTCATCGCGCTGATCTTCCAGCAGGCGTTCGTCGGGCTGCCCGTCGCGATGGGCGAGGCCGGGTTCACACCGGCCGACTACGGCATGGCCATCGCCGTCAACGGCGTCCTCATCGTGGTGCTGCAGATTCCCGTCACCCGCTTCATCGAGCACCGGGATCCCGGGCGGCTGCTGGTGATCTCGTCGCTGCTCGCCGGGTACGGGCTCGGCCTCACCGCGTTCGCCGGATCGGTCGGTGTCTTCGCCCTCACCGTGTGCGTGTGGACCCTCGCCGAGATCGTCAACGCCCCGACCCAGACCGGTCTCGTGGTACGGCTCTCCCCGGTGCACGGACGCGGGCGCTACCAGGGCATGTACACCATGTCCTGGGCCGTGGCCGCGCTGGTCGCACCCCTGATGGCGGGGTTCGTCATCGACCGGTTCGGATCCGCGTGGCTGTGGGGTCTGTGTGCCGTCATCGGTACGGTGGCCGGCCTCGGGTACGGGCTGCTGATGCGCCGGCTGCCGGAGGGGACGGGGGAAGCGGCGGTCGTTGAGACGGGGGAGAAGAGGGAGACGGTCGAGGCGGTGCCCGAGGCCAGGGCGTCCTGAGCGGGGCCGAGGGCCCCGGCGCTCATCGGCGCAGGGGCCCTCGGCCCCGCGGAGTCAGCCGCACTGGCACGGGTTTCCCGACTGGCAGCCGCAGCCGCAGCCCGAGCCGCAGCCGCAGGCGGCGATCAGGGTGAGGTCCCTGATCTCGGCAGGCTGTTCGGTCTCCCGCTCCCGCGCGGGGTCGGGCGTCGTGCCGGGGGAATCGGCCATGGGTCCCTCCTCGGGGCTGGCACCTGTGCGCACCTGCCCCCATTGGACGCCCGACCTGCCGGGCGCATCAACGGCGCATGGGGGCTCGTACGCCCTCCGGCCGGGCCCCGTCGCGCGAGTGCGCCCCTGGTCAGGCCCCTTCCGCCCCCGTCACCACCTGGATCTCCGGCTGCAGGTCCGCCTGGATCTCGTCCGCGTGTTCGCCGGTGACCAGGTACACCACCCGCTTGGCGACCGAGACCGCGTGGTCGGCGAAGCGCTCGTAGTACCGGCCCAGCAGCGTGACGTCGACGGCCGTCTCGATGCCGTGCTTCCAGCGGTCGTCCATCAGGTGCTGGAAGAGGGTGCGGTGCAGCAGGTCCATCGCGTCGTCGTCCTGCTCCAGCTGGAGCGCCAGGTCGACGTCCTTGGTGACGATCACTTCGGCCGCCTTCGCCATCAGGCGCTGCGCGAGCTGGCCCATCTCCAGGATCGTGGCGTGCAGGTCCTGCGGGATCCCGCGCTCCGGGTAGCGCAGCCGGGCGAGCTTCGCCACGTGCTGGGCCAGGTCGCCCGAGCGCTCCAGGTCGGCCGACATCCGCAGCGAGGTGACGACTATGCGCAGGTCGGTCGCCACCGGCTGCTGGCGGGCCAGCAGGGCGATGGCCCGGGCCTCCAGGTCGTGCTGGAGCTCGTCGATCTTCTGGTCGGCCTCGATCACGCTCTCCGCCAGCTTCAGGTCGGCGTCGAGGATGGCCGTCGTGGCGCGTCCGATCGCCGACCCGACCAGCCGGGCCATCTCCACCAGACCGTCGCCGATCGAATCAAGTTCCTCGTGGTACGCGTCACGCATCAGGGGTTCCTCTCGTGAGTCTCTGTCCGGGCTCCAGGGGCCTGGTCTCCTCCCCACGCTCCCACGTTCCGGCCTGTACGCGTCCGATTTCGGCCCCTCACATGAATCATCCCTGGCTCCAAGGTGAACTCTGGGCGACGAGTGTTCGAGCTCGCCCCCCGACGGCTGTGGGCACCGCTCGCGTCATGCCTAACCTGGACGCATGGACGTGAACGCGGCGGTCGCCGCAGTGGCGGCGATCGCCGGAGTGCTCACCGGCGTCATCGCCATGCTGGCGGTCCGCTTCAGCGAGCGCGAACAGAGGCGCCCCACGCGCACCTCCCTGCACACCGACCCGGTGCTCCCGCCGGGCGTGGACACCGTGCTGTCCGTGCTGCGCTCGTCCGCCGTCGTCCTCGACGAGGCCGACGGCGTGGTCAAGGCCAGCTCCGCCGCGTACGCCCTCGGGCTGGTCCGTGGCGGCAAGCTCGCTGTGGAGCCCATGCTGCAGATGGCCCGCGACACCCGGCGCGACGGCGAGATACGCCAGGTCGAGCTGGACCTGCCCCGCCGGGGGACCGGACGCGGTGAGGCCCTCGCGGTGTCCGCGCGGGTGGCGCCGCTCGGCTCCCGGCTCGTCCTGCTGCTCGTCGAGGACCTCACCGAGGCCCGCCGTATCGAGGCGGTACGGCGCGACTTCGTCGCCAACGTCAGCCATGAGCTGAAGACCCCCGTCGGGGCGCTCTCGCTGCTCTCCGAGGCCGTGATGGACGCCTCCGACGACCCCGAGGCGGTGGAGCGGTTCGCCGGGCGGATGCAGATCGAGGCGACCCGGCTGACCAGCCTGGTGCAGGAGCTCATCGACCTCTCCCGGGTGCAGAACGACGACCCGCTGGAGGACGCCGAACCCGTCCGCGTCGACGAACTGGTCGCCGAGGCCATCGACCGCTGCCGGCACCAGGCGGGCGCCAAGGAGATCACCATGGCCTCGAACGTCCTGGCGCCCGAAGGGCTCGATCAGGAGGACGGCGGGCGACAGGCGGACGCCGCCGCCGACCTGCGTGTGTGGGGCAACCGCGGCCAGCTCGCCGCCGCGCTCGGCAACCTCGTCGAGAACGCGGTCAACTACTCACCCGCCCGCACCCGCGTGGGCATCGCGGCCCGTACGGTCGCGCAGCCCGGCGGGAACCTGATCGAGATAGCGGTGACCGACCAGGGCATCGGCATCTCCGACAAGGACAAGGAGCGCATCTTCGAGCGCTTCTACCGCGTCGACCCGGCCCGCTCCCGTGCCACCGGCGGTACGGGGCTCGGCCTCGCGATCGTGAAGCACGTGGCCGCCTCGCACGGCGGTGAGGTCACGGTGTGGAGCGCCGAGGGCCAGGGTTCCACCTTCACTCTGCGGCTGCCGGAGGCCCGTACGGCCCGCGACCGCGCCCCTCAGATGTCCCACCGGGACGACAACCGAGGCCTCGACGGTGAGGCCGGACGGGCGTCCCACTCATCCCCCCACTCTTCCGATCCATCCGCGTACGAAACGCTTCCCTCCCCGGAGGTCCTTCCGTGACCCGAGTGCTCGTCGTCGAGGACGAGGAGTCCTTCTCCGACGCCCTGTCGTACATGCTCCGCAAGGAGGGCTTCGAGGTCGCCGTCGCGACCACCGGGCCCGACGGGCTCGACGAGTTCGAGCGCAACGGCGCCGACCTCGTGCTGCTCGACCTGATGCTGCCCGGGCTCCCGGGCACCGAGGTGTGCCGCCAGTTGCGCGGCCGTTCCAACGTCCCGGTCATCATGGTGACCGCCAAGGACAGCGAGATCGACAAGGTGGTCGGCCTGGAGATAGGGGCCGACGACTACGTCACCAAGCCGTTCTCCTCGCGGGAGCTGGTGGCCCGCATCCGCGCGGTGCTGCGCCGGCGCGGGGAGCCGGAGGAGGTCGCTCCGGCGGCGCTCGAGGCCGGGCCGGTGCGGATGGACGTCGACCGGCACGTGGTGACCGTGGGCGGCACCAAGGTCGACCTGCCGCTGAAGGAGTTCGACCTGCTGGAGATGCTGCTGCGGAACGCGGGGCGGGTGCTGACGCGGATGCAGCTCATCGACCGGGTGTGGGGGGCCGACTACGTCGGCGACACCAAGACGCTCGATGTGCACGTGAAGCGGCTGCGAGCGAAGATCGAGCCGGATCCGGGGGCGCCGCGGTACCTGGTGACGGTGCGGGGACTGGGGTACAAGTTCGAGCCGTAGGCCTGCGGTGCCGCGTTGGCCGGTGCCGGTGCCGGTGCCGGTACGGGGGCTGGGCGGGGGTGTCGCGCAGCCCGGCGTCTGCGGGGGCGCGCCCGCTCTCGGCTGCGCTCGAGCGGGACGGTGCCCCCCACCGCCCGCCCGTGCCGCCCTGAGGGCTCCTCCCGGGCCTTCGAGGCGCTGGGGGAGGCGCGACTACCGCCCGCAGTCACACGAGAAGGGCGGGACCCCGGACAGGGGTCCCGCCCTTCGGCGTCGTACGGGTGCTCAGTGGCCGGCCGACGCGCTGGCGGAGGCCGCGTCGGTCGGGGTGCCCGACTCGGCGCCGGTGTTCGTCGACCCGCCGTTCTCCGTCGACCCGTCGGTGTCGGCGGCCTCGTCCGTGGCGTCGGCGGCCGGCGCGCCGGAGGACTCCGCCGACGGCTCCGCCGAGGCGTCCGGCGCGGCGGCGGCCTCGGTCGGGCCCCACTCCTCGAAGAAGTGCTCGGCCGGGAAGACGTACGCGCGCAGGCTCACGTCACCGGTCCTGCTGAGGGTGAAGGTGACCTTCTGGGCGTTGCCGTCCCGGACGGCCTCACGGCTGCTGGACAGGACGGCGGCCGCGTTGCCCTCGCCGCCGAGGATCAGCGAGCCGCCGGCCGGGACGGTGAGGCTGCCGCCCTCGGCGGGGGTCAGCTCGGCGGTCTTGCCGGTGCCGGGAACGGTGACCGACTCCAGTGTCTGGTCGGTGCGGCCCTCGTTGAACAGGGTGGCGGAGACGACCGCCGGGCCCGTCGACTCCAGGTCGGGCCGGGTGATGACGACGGCGTTCTGGATCTTGATGTCGCCGACGGTCGTCGACGCGTTGTCCGGCTGGACCTCCAGGGTCTGGGCGTTGTGGCCGGCCGCGCACGCGGAGAGCGAGGCGATCGAGAACGCGATGGCGGCGGCGGCGAGAGCGCCGCGTCGAAGGCTGCTGCTCACGGCGGCGGCAACTCCTTGACTCGAGCGTTTGGCGACCGGGTGGAGCCGCCCTAAGTGTCTGTCAGCGGCCTCAGGTTACCGAGCCGTCCCCGAGCGGCCGCACCCGACCCTCCCGAGACGTCCCGCGTTGACCCGGGAAGGACTCCTCCGGGCCCCCGGCGCCGTCCTGTCGGCGGTCGGAAGTGGAGGTGCCTCGGCTCTGGAGCCACAAGTGACTCGTCAGTCACTCGGGTCTCTTTCCCGTCGCCCTCCCCGCGCCATTCCCATAGCGATCGCGCATTTCTCGTGAAGGAATGAGCGGGGGGCTCCGGAATTGATCACCGGCCGCTCATCCTCGCGACGCGTGATCAATTCCGGATTCGGCCGGAACCCGGCTCCGCGCATCGAACGGAGTAGCGGAAGTCGAGCGCATGGAACCGGACATATGGGGATGTTCGACCACTCGGGCAGGGTTCCGGATGCGTGTGACGTACGCGTTTCGTTCACGCCGGACAGCCGCTCCGACCTGCGGATACCTGCTCCCGCCGGGCGTCCGCAGCACGTCCCTGTCGCTGTTGTCAAGCCCCGAGAATGGCCCTGACCTGCGAAAACGCCATTCAGAAGACGCCGTATCCGTGTTACTCTGGATAGCCACGGAAGGGGTACCTGTCACATGACGTTCAAGGTTGGCGACACCGTGGTCTATCCCCATCACGGGGCCGCGCTGATCGAGGCTATCGAAACTCGCCAGATCAAAGGCGTGGACAAGACCTACTTGGTGCTGAAGGTCGCCCAGGGTGACCTGACGGTACGTGTGCCAGCGGACAATGCGGAGTTCGTCGGCGTACGTGATGTGGTCGGTCAGGACGGGCTGGACCGGGTCTTCGAGGTGCTGCGCGCCCCGTATGCCGAGGAGCCCACGAACTGGTCCCGTCGTTACAAGGCGAACCTGGAGAAGCTCGCCTCGGGCGATGTCATCAAGGTCGCGGAAGTCGTGCGTGACCTGTGGCGTCGTGAGCGGGAGCGCGGACTCTCCGCCGGTGAGAAGCGCATGCTCGCCAAGGCGCGTCAGATCCTGGTCAGCGAGCTCGCCCTCGCGGAGAACACCAACGAGGACAAGGCCGAGGCCCTGCTCGACGAGGTCCTCGCCTCCTGAGATTCCCGAGCCGCCGCTCACGGTCGCAGCTCGCTCTCAGCACTCAGCACATGAAATGCCGCGGTGCCCGATGACGTCATGGACGTCGCCGGGCGCTGCGGCATGTTCGTACCCGGACGCCTCGCTCACGGTGCACTTGCGCCGTGCCGGGGAATGTGTCATGACTCACGTCCCCACCCCTGGCGTACCGGGCCCGGGCGGTCGACTCGACCAGAATCACGGAAGGGGCTGGTCAAGGCGGAACGCCCGGCGCTTTCCCCGCTCCGGGAGCCGGGGGCACGCCCAGGCCATACCCACGTAGGCCGAGCACACAAACCTGACAGGAACCGATGTCTGCCGATCCGCTTCACCCGCCGTCGCCGAACCCCGCATCCGGCCGTACGACCGCCCGCACGGCGGCCGTGATCCCGGCCGCCGGCCGCGGTGTACGCCTCGGTCCGGGCGCCCCCAAGGCGCTCCGCGCACTGGGCGGCACGCCCATGCTCGTCCACGCCGTCCGCGCGATGGCCGACTCCCGCGCCGTCTCCCTGGTCGTCGTCGTGGCCCCGCCGGACGGCGCCCTTGAGGTCAAGTCGCTGCTCGACGCGCACGCGCTGCCCGAGCGCACCGACTTCGTCGTGGTCCCCGGCGGCGGGAGCCGCCAGGAGTCCGTGAAACTCGGCCTGGACGCGCTGCCGCCCGGCTACGACATCGTCCTGGTGCACGACGCGGCCCGCCCGCTCGTCCCCGTGGACACCGTCGACGCCGTCATCGAGGCCGTACGCGGCGGAGCGCCCGCCGTCGTGCCCGCGCTGCCGCTCGCCGACACCGTCAAGCAGGTCGAGCCCGCCGCCGCCCCGGGCGATCCGGAACCCGTGGTCGCCACCCCGGACCGGTCGCTGCTGCGGGCGGTGCAGACCCCGCAGGGTTTCGACCGGGTCACCCTCGTACGCGCGCACGAGACGGTGCGGGACGACGTCACCGACGACGCGAGCATGGTCGAACAGCTCGGCCTCACCGTCGTCACCGTCCCCGGACACGAGGAGGCCTTCAAGGTCACCCGCCCCCTCGACCTGGTCCTCGCCGAGGCGGTCCTGGCCCGCAGGAGGCACAACGATGGCTTCTGAGGCGTACCCCCTGCCCCAGGTCGGCGTCGGCACCGACATCCACGCCTTCGAGGACGGCCGCGAACTGTGGTGCGCCGGCCTGAAGTGGGAGGGCGAGGGCCCCGGCCTCGCCGGCCACTCCGACGCGGACGTCGTCGCCCACGCCGCCTGCAACGCCCTCTTCTCCGCCGCCGGCCTCGGCGACCTGGGACAGCACTTCGGCACCGGACGCCCCGAGTGGTCGGGCGCCTCCGGCGTCACCCTGCTGACGGAGGCCGCGCGCATCGTCCGGGAGTCCGGCTTCCGCGTCGGCAACATCGCGGTACAGGTGGTCGGTCCCCGCCCGAAGATCGGCAAGCGCAGGGAGGAGGCCCAGAAGCTCCTCTCGGAGGCGGCGGGCGCCCCCGTCTCGGTCTCCGGCGCCACGACCGACGGCCTGGGCTTCCCGGGCAGGGGAGAGGGCCTGATGGCGGTGGCGACGGCGCTCGTCGTACGGGAGGGGTGAGCGGTCCCGCCCCGCCCGAAGGGGCGCGGGGCCGTGCCGGCGTGCGGCTCGGCCGCGCGGGCGCGACCGGCCCGCAGGTGACGGACGACCGCGTCCGCCGTGACGAACGTCGCCGAAACAGCGAGCCGCACCGCGCACGGTCCCGCGCCCACTACCCTGGTGTCGTGACTATTCGCCTGTACGACACCAGCGCCCGGCAGATCCGTGACTTCACCCCGCTCCAGCCGGGTTGCGTCTCGATCTACCTGTGTGGTGCCACCGTGCAGGCGGCACCCCACATCGGGCACATCCGCTCGGGCCTGAACTTCGACATCATGCGCCGCTGGTTCGAGTACCGCGGCCTGGAGGTGACGTTCGTCCGCAACGTCACCGACATCGACGACAAGATCATCGCCAAGTCCGCCGAACAGGGCCGCCCCTGGTGGTCCATCGGCTACGACAACGAGCGCGCCTTCACCGACGGCTACCGCGCCCTCGGCTGCCTGCCCCCGACCTACGAGCCGCGCGCCACCGGCCACATCACCGAGATGGTCGAGATGATGCGCGGCCTCATCGAGCGCGGGCACGCCTACGAGGCCGACGGCAACGTGTACTTCGCCGTCGCCTCGTTCCCCGAGTACCTGAGGCTGTCCAACCAGGAGCTCGACAACCTGCTCCAGCCGTCCGGCGAAGGCGAGACCGGCAAGCGGGACCCGCGCGACTTCGCGATGTGGAAGGCGGCCAAGCCCGGCGAGCCGAGCTGGGAGACGCCGTGGGGCCGCGGGCGTCCCGGCTGGCACCTGGAGTGCTCGGCGATGGCGCACAAGTACCTCGGCGGCGCCTTCGACATCCACGGCGGCGGTCTCGACCTGATCTTCCCGCACCACGAGAACGAGATCGCCCAGGCCAAGGCCTACGGGGACGAGTTCGCCCGGTACTGGGTGCACAACGCCTGGGTCACCATGAGCGGCGAGAAGATGTCGAAGTCGCTCGGCAACTCGGTGCTGGTCAGCGAGATGGTCAAGCGCTGGCGGCCCATCGTGCTGCGCTACTACCTCGGCACCCCGCACTACCGGTCGATGATCGAGTACAGCGAGGAGGCCCTGCGCGAGGCGGAGTCCGCGTTCGCGCGGATCGAGGGCTTCGTGCAGCGCGTGGTGGAGAAGGCCGGGGGCGTCGTCGAACCCACCGCCGAGGTGCCGTCCGCGTTCGCCGAGGCGATGGACGACGACCTGGGCGTCCCGCAGGCGCTCGCCGTCCTGCACACCACCGTCCGGCAGGGCAACAGCGCGCTGGCCGCCGACGACAAGGAGGAGGCCGTCGCGTGCCTCGCCGAGGTCCGCGCCATGCTCGGCGTGCTCGGCCTCGACCCGCTGGACCCGCACTGGGGCGGCGAGAGCGACCGCGGCGAGGACCTCCACGGCGTGGTCGACACCCTCGTCCGCATGGTCCTCGACCAGCGCGAGGCCGCCCGCGCCCGCAAGGACTGGCCCACCGCGGACGCCATCCGCGACCAGCTCAACCAGTCCGGCCTGGTGATCGAGGACGGTCCGCAGGGGCCGCGCTGGAGCCTCGGCCCGCGCTGAGGGACGGGCCCTGTCGACCCCGGCGCCTGAAGATCGACTGTGCCGTCCGGGCCTCCGGACGGCACACTTCATAGACGGACCGGCGACAGGCGGACCGGCACACCTCACAGACGTACGCACACACGCACCACCCACGACTTCATGGAGACGGATACCTCATGGCCGCGAACAACCGCCGCATGTCCGGCAAGAAGGGCGCGCAGGTCGGCAGTGGCGGCCAGCGGCGCCGGGGCCTGGAAGGCAAGGGCCCCACGCCGCCCGCCGAGATGCGCAAGGGCCACGCCAAGCAGCGCCTCGCCCAGGCGAAGGCGCGCCGTGCCACGGGCCGCACCCCGCAGCGGCGCGGCGGGGGCCGCTCGACCTCCGAACTCGTCGTCGGCCGCAACCCGGTCGTCGAGGCGCTCCGTGAGGGCGTGCCCGCGTCCACGCTGTACGTCCAGCAGTTCATCGACAACGACGAGCGGGTGCGCGAGGCGCTCCGGCTCGCGGCCGAGCGCGGCGGGATCAACCTCATGGAGGCCCCCCGCCCCGAACTCGACCGCATGACCAACGGCCTGAACCACCAGGGCCTGGTCCTCCAGGTCCCGCCGTACGAGTACGCGCACCCCGAGGACCTCGTCGCGAACGCCCACGACGAGGGGCAGGACCCGCTGATCGTCGCCCTCGACGGGGTCACCGACCCGCGCAACCTCGGCGCCGTCGTCCGGTCCGTCTCCGCGTTCGGCGGCCACGGCGTCGTCGTGCCCGAGCGGCGCGCCGCCGGGATGACCGCCGGCGCCTGGAAGACGTCCGCCGGCACGGCCGCCCGTACGCCCGTCGCCCGCGCCACCAACCTGACGCGCGCGCTGGAGGCGTACAAGAAGGCCGGCATCACGGTCGTCGGCCTGGCCGCCGACGGGGAGGCCGAACTCGGCGACCTGGACGCGCTGAGCGGGCCGGTCGTCATCGTCGTCGGCAGCGAGGGCAAGGGACTCTCCCGACTGGTCGGCGAGACCTGCGACCTCCGCGTGCGGATCCCCATGCCGGGCGGCGCGGAGTCCCTCAACGCCGGTGTGGCGGCGGGGGTCGTGCTGTACGAGGCGGCGCGCCGGCGGGGCTGATCCCGGGGCCGGGTGGCCGGCGCAGCCGCGCGGCGTGCGGATCCCCATGCCGGGCGGCGCGGAGTCCCTCAACGCCGGTGTGACGGCGGGGGTCGTGCTGTACGAGGCGGCGCGCCGGCGGGGCTGAACGGGTGTTCGGTGGGATCACCCGCACGGGGTGTTCCAGGCGGTCCGGGCAGGCTTGACGCGGTCCGGACACTTCCGGCGGGTCAAGGCAGTGTCCTAACGCCGTGTCACTCGGTTAGATGAGTGTGGACACCAGAACACCCCGCACACCCACGGGGGACCGCTCGTCGGGACTCGACGACGCTCCCGCGCTGAGCATGGTGAAGGTGCCGAGCGATCCGGCGCAGGTCATCGTCAATCACGCCAGCTTCCGCGTGCAGTTGGGCGCCTCGGCGCGGCGCGCCCCGTCGCCGCGGATCGCACGGCACGTCGGCGCCGCCGAGGACACCGCCCGCATCCCCGTCGTCACCACCGTGGGCACGCCCGGCCAGACCGGCGCCCGCCGTCGGCCCGTCGTCTGGAGCGGCCGTTCCGCGCCCGACGACACCGGCGCCCACCGACTGCTCCAGGCCGTACGGCACGAAGGCGTCCGCCACGCCGACGAGCCGCTCACCGACGCCGGGGCCACCCGGGTCGTCCCACGCATCGGCGCCGGGTACGACTACGCCGACGCCCCGGACACCCAGCCCCTCGAAACCCCGTTCGTCGGCGCCCAGCGCCGCCCCGCCGGCGGGCCCCTGCTGCCTCCGATGCGCACGGTCGGCAGCGCCTACGACGAACCCGCCTACGCCGACGAACCCGCCTACGCCGACGAGTCCGAGGACACCGGCCGGCACGCCAGGCGGCACGGCGACGACCCGGCCCGGCACGCCTACTACCCCGGGCGCCGGATGAACCTCGGCGTCGTCCTGCTGCCGTTGCGCCTCTTCCTCGGCGGCATCTCCGTCTACGCCGGAATGAGCAAGCTGTGCGACCCCCTCTACTTCGAGGGCGGAAAGCGCGGCTCCATGGTCAAGTGGCTGCACACCCTGCATCCCTGGGAAGTCGCCGAGCCACTGCGCCAGTTCGCCCTCGAGCACCCCGTCGGTTCCGGGCTGGCCATCGCCTTCGCACAGATCGTGGTCGGCGTCCTGACCGCCCTCGGCTGCTGGCAGCGCCTGGCCGCCGTCGTCGGGGCGACGCTCTCGGCGGCACTGCTGGTCACCGTCAGCTGGAAGAGCGTCCCCGCCTACGAGGCCCCCGACATCATCTACCTCGCCGCCTGGTCACCGCTGATCATCGCGGGCGCCCCCGTCTACTCCGTCGACGGCCGCCTCGCGGCCGGGGCCTGGCGTCGGCTCGGCCCCCGCGCCGACCTCTGGGACCTGCGCCGGTACGTGCTGCGCCGCGGCGCCCTGATCACCTTCGTGGTCTGCGGACTCAGCATGCTCGTCGGCTCACTGCTCGGCGGCGCCGTACGGGACGCCGACCGCGTGGTCGTCCCCGGGCCCGGCGAGGCCCCGCGCAACGAGCTTCCCGGCTCCCCGCTGCCGGAGGAGCCCGGCGAGCGCCAGGAGGAGAAGCGGACCCCCTCCGCCTCCACCTCGCCCACCCGGGAAGCCCCTCCGGAGGCGGCGAGCCCGTCCGCCGGTGCCACCACCCCCGGTGCGACCCAGAGCGCCGGCACGACCACCGGCGCGCCCAGCCAGACCCAGGGCAGCGCAGGCCAGGCCCCGCCCCAGCAGTCCTCCCCGGTCGGCCAGGCACCGAGCACCAGCTCCGGCCCGACCTCGGGCGGCACCGACGCCTCCGGCGGCAGCGGCACACCGAGCGGCGGCAGCGGCGGCTCCTCCGGAAGGCCCGGGCTGGTGGGCGGTCTCCTGGGATAGGACGGCCACCCGCGTACGGCAGGGGGTCCCGCACGGACGACGTGCGGGACCCCCTTGCCGTCGGGCGGCGGCTACGGCCGGCCGTCACGCCCCGCCGGCCGCGCCGACGCGGCGCGATCCGGTCGCCGTCCGGAGAACGTCAGCGGCCCTGTGCCGCCAGCTCCTTGGCCGCCTCGGTCAGGTCCTTCGCGGTGTCGATCGCGCGCCAGTAGGAACCCTGGGGGATCGGGAAACCGGCCAGACGCTGTTCGCGCGCGAGACGCGGGAACGTGGTGCGCTCGTGGTCGCCGCGCTCCGGGAGCAGGTCGGCGAACTCGGGGGAGAAGACGTACACACCCGCGTTGATCTCGAAGGTCGACGGCGGGGCCTCGATGAAGTCGGTGATGTGGCCGAAGCCGTCCGTGCGCACCGCGCCCCACGGGATGCGCGGGCGGGCCAGGGCGAGGGTCGCGACGGCGTCCCGCTCGGTGTGGAAGTCGGCCATGTCGCGCAGCGAGAAACGGGTCCAGATGTCGCCGTTGGTGGCGTACCAGGGCCGGTCCGGGTGCGGGAGGCGGGCGGCGGCGTACTTCAGGCCGCCGCCGCGGCCGAGGGGCTCCGTCTCGACGACGGTCGTGACGGAGAGGGGAAGGTCGGCGGTGTCCAGCCACTTCTGCAGGACCTCGGCGAGGTGACCGCAGGAGACCACCACGTCCGTCACGCCCTCCTCGGCGAGCCAGGAGAGCTGGTGGCCGATGATCGGGGTTCCCGTGCCGGGGATCTCGACCATCGGTTTGGGGCGGTCGTCGGTGTACGGACGAAGCCGGGACCCCTGGCCTCCGGCCAGGACTACGGCTTGTACGGGGCGGGCGACGGCACGCGGATCGGTCATGCCCGCACTTTACGCGGCGCTTGCGGGGGGCCCGGGGCGGGTGCGGGCCCGGGGGGTGGGGCGTGCGGTCCGGCGCGTGACGGAGCGCCCCGCGCTGCTGTGCGCCGGAGGTGTTCGCGCGGTCCGGCGCCTGTGGGGCGCCTCCCCCACGCTCGGCTTCTCCCCTCCCTGCTTCGCACGAGCGGGGGAGACTCCCATGAGCGGGAGGCACCCCCGTCGCCCCGGGGGCACTTCCCAGTTCCTTGAGGCGCTGGGAGGCGCGACTGCCCGCGGGGAGCGGTGACCAGCGGGCGTCAGCTGTTGGCCGTGGTGACGCCTGAGGCGAAGGAGGTGTCGCAGACCGGGCGGGCGTAGGACTGGGCCTTGGTGGGGCCGTAGACGCGGACCGCCGCCTTGCCGAGGGCGCGGGCGATGGACGCGCAGTGCTTCGCCAGCGACGGGCGGTCGTTCACGGCCTGCTGGAGGTGGGTGAGTGCCACGCCCGGGTTCTCCTCCTGCAGTTCGACCAGCAGCCTGTCCCGCAGCACGTGCTGCGGCGCCGGGGCGTCGGCGCGGGAGGACGCGCCGGAGGCGACCGTGAGCACGGGGCTCGAAGGGGTCCCCGACCAGTTGACCTGCGCGACCGCGAGCGTCCCGGAGAACACCAGGACGACGGGCAGGACGAAGGCGAGGGAACGGCCGATCCGGTGGGCGGGGCCCTGGCCGCGACGCGTCTGACGGTTAGTGGAGTGCTTCACGCGAGTGAGGGTAGCGCGCGGTATCGGAAAGAAAACATTCCGTCACCGTTACGGGGGACGCGGAATCTGAAACTCAGGGTGGCGTGTTGACGTACACCGCTCGAAATGACCGGTCTGCCGGGGTATTTACCGGCAGTGCGAAGGGCCCCGCAGTGAACTGCGGGGCCCTTCCGCGCGACAACGTCAGTCGGACAGGCGCGCACCGGTCGACGTCGAGAACACGTGGGTCTCGCCCGCGCGCGGCACGACGTGCAGCACGCTGCCCTTCCCCGGGACGTCACGGCCGCCGACGCGGACGACGATGTCCCTGGACTCGCCGCCGACCTGCGCGGTGCCGTAGACGAAGGCGTCGGAGCCCAGCTCCTCGACGACGTTGACGGTGACGGCGACACCCTGGCCGGAGTCGGTGCCGGCCACGTCGAAGTGCTCGGGGCGGACGCCCACGGTGACGGTCTTGTCGCTGGTCGCGGAGAGCGCGTCACGCTGCACCGGCACCACCGAGTTGCCGAACTTCACACCGCCGTCGGTGACCGGGACCTCGACCAGGTTCATGGCGGGGGAGCCGATGAAGCCGGCGACGAAGAGGTTCGCGGGCTTGTCGTACATGTTGCGCGGGGTGTCGACCTGCTGGAGCAGACCGTCCTTGAGCACCGCGACGCGGTCGCCCATGGTGAGGGCCTCGACCTGGTCGTGGGTGACGTAGACGGTGGTGATGCCGAGCCGGCGCTGCAGCGAAGCGATCTGCGTACGGGTGGACACACGGAGCTTGGCGTCCAGGTTGGACAGCGGCTCGTCCATGAGGAACACCTGCGGCTCACGCACGATGGCGCGGCCCATCGCGACACGCTGGCGCTGACCGCCGGAGAGCGCCTTCGGCTTGCGGTCCAGGTACTCGGTGAGGTCGAGGATCTTCGCGGCCTCCTCGACCTTCTGCCGTATCTCCGCCTTGTTGACGCCGGCGATCTTGAGCGCGAAGCCCATGTTGTCGGCGACCGTCATGTGCGGGTAGAGCGCGTAGTTCTGGAACACCATGGCGATGTCCCGGTCCTTCGGCGGCAGGTGCGTGACGTCGCGGTCGCCGATGCGGATGGCGCCGCCGTTGACGTCCTCGAGCCCCGCGAGCATGCGGAGCGAGGTGGACTTGCCGCAACCGGACGGACCGACCAGGACGAGGAACTCGCCGTCCGCGATGTCGATCTCCAGGGCGTCGACGGCGGGCTTGGTGGAGCCGGGGTAGATCCGGGTCGCCTTGTCGAACGTGACAGTGGCCATGGTGAATGGTCCCCTTCTACCGGCAGGAACGTGCCGGACGATCCGAGTAGGAAGGTGATGCCACGACGGGTGCTCCGTTGTGGTGTGGTCCACATGGGTGAACTGGCACAGGACGGTACCGGGCGTTCACCTGGTTGTCAGTAGTTCCAGGGCTGTGAATTTCGTGGAAACTTTCGGCCGCCTGGATGACGGCCCGGTTGCGCGGGGATCACCGGCCGGCCCGTGAGGGGTCACCGCCCGGCCGCGTACCGGTCCGCCAGCACCCTCACCGCCGCCGCGACCGCCTCCCGCAGCCCCGCCGGGCCGAGCACCTCCGCCTCGACGCCGAGCCGCAGCAGATCACCGGTCGCGACCGCCTCCGACTCGACGGCCAGCTCCACCTCCACCCAGCCCCGCCCGTCCGCCGGCCCCGCGTCCGCGAGCGCCCGCGCCCCCGCCGCCCCGAACTGCATCGGCAGCAGCTTCTGTCCGCGCGGTGAGAGCCGCAGCCGGGCCGTGCCCTGCCGCATCGCCCCCTCCAACCGCCGGGAGGACTCCGTCCAGTACGCGGCCAGGTCGAAGCCCGCGGGCCGGGTGAACTCCTCGCCGGTCTCCGCCACCGCCCGGAACCGCGACACCCGGTAGGTGCGCACCGCGTCCTCCGCCAGCGCCGCCAGGTACCAGATGCCGCCCTTCAGCACGAGTCCCAGCGGACGCACCTCCCGGTGCACCTCGCCGCGCCAGCGCAGGTAGTGGATCCGGAGCACCCTGCGCTCCCACACCGCCCGCGCGATCGGCTCCAGGTACGGCACGGGGTCGGCGTCCCGGAACCAGGCCGGCGCGTCCAGATGGAACCGTTCGCGCACCCGCCGTGCCCGCTCCGCCGGCTCGCCCGGCAGGGCGGCCTCCACCTTCAGCTGGGCGCTCGCCAGTACGGCGCCGAGACCCAGGTCCCTGGCCGGTCCCGGCAGTCCCGCGAGGACCAGCGAGCCGGCTTCCGCGTCCGTCAGCCCGGTGAGCCGCGTGCGGTAACCCTCCATCAGGCGGTAGCCGCCCTCCGGCCCGCGCTCGGCCCGCACCGGTATCCCGGAGGCACCGAGCGCCTCGATGTCCCGGTACACGGTGCGCACCGACACCTCCAGCTCGGCCGCCAGTTCGCGGGCGGTCGTCCGGCCGCGGTTCTGCAGCAGCAGGAGCAGGGAGAGAAGCCGGTCCGCGCGCACGGGATCCATTGTCCCGCCGTACCTGACAGAAGGTGTCAGGTACGGCGGGAAGAGTGGGGGCACACCGTCGTCGACCCCGGAAGGGAACACCCATGCCCACCGTCAGGACCACCGGCCACTTCACCTCCGCCGACTGGAAGGAGGGCGCCGTCGCCGGCGAGGACGGCCTCCCCCGGCTGGCGAACGCCACGGTCACCAACGCCTTCTCGGGCGGCATCGAGGCCGAGGCCACCACCTGCGACTACGCGATCACCTACCTGACCGGCGGAACCGGCGCCTTCGCCGGCATGGAGCTCGTCCTCGGCCGGGTCGACGGCCGCGCCGGCGCCTTCGTCCTGGAGGAGCGCGGCCGTTTCGAGGACGACGGCACCGTCCACTGCACCTTCGAGGTCGTCGAGGGCTCGGGCACCGAGGAGCTGACCGGTCTGCGCGGCACGGGCGGGTTCACCTACCGGCAGGGGGAGACGAAGGTGGCGTACACCTTCGAGTACGGTCTGGAGTGAACGGGTGGGGTGACCCCCCACAAGTGCGTGGCCCGGCGAAACCGGCTCTGTGTACAGTGGACCAGCCTTCGCGCGCGCCGCGCGGTGCCTCCTTAGCTCAGTTGGCCAGAGCAACGCACTTGTAATGCGTAGGTCGTCGGTTCGAATCCGACAGGGGGCTCCGAGAAACCCCAGGTCAGTTAGTCGCTGACCTGGGGTTTTCTGTTGCTCGGGGCATGGCGAGTCACACGGCCGTGGTGCCGTGAGGTGGCTTGCGTGAGCGATGCGTGAGCGGAGCGGTCCGGTGCCCTGCTTCTTGGGCTTCTTCCGCTTGCCCTTCTTCTTGGCCCTGGCCTCGGCTGTCGCCTTGGCCGCCGTCTTCTTGGCGGCCTTGCGCGCCTCCTCGGATGGCGCGAGCCGCCGAAGCCCTGAAGAACGGCGAGGAGTTCACGCTCCCCCTCTCTGCCGGCCCGTACAAGTTCGTCTGGCATGCCCGTCCGGTGCGCTTCGTGCCGGTGGTCGGCGGAAGCCCTCTGCCCCACCTCGCGGAGGAGGAGCCGGAATGGGACTGAAGCCCACCGAGCTGTGGAGCCGGTTCGAATGGCAAGGCGGGAGCTGCTTCAGGTGCGAGCGGATCGGACTTCCCGTGACGGAGATCGGCGATATCACCGTGGCAGGCGAGACCTTCGCCCTCCAAGCCTGCCAGTGGTGCATGTTCAGGCTCGAGCAGCTCCACTACACGATGAGTGAGCGAGCTGTACGCCGGCAGCGCCCCCGGACACCCGCACCGTCTCGCCCCATCACCCAGTGGCCCACCAGCGCGCCACTCGACAGACCGCCCGCCCATGTCGCGTAGCTGGGCAGCCGCGCCATGAGCGGGCCCTCGCCCCCCGTCCCTGCCGTTCGAAGTGGAGGCTCCCCCCAAGACCTCAGAAGGACAGGTCGCGGCAGGGACGGGGCCGCCCCCGACCAGGAGAAGAGAGGTGCCTTGGCGACCGAGGAACAGGAACCACAGGAACTGGACGACGACGAGCTGTTCGACCTCATCGGCGCGGTACGCGCCGGGATCGGCGTCGCCAAGGATGAAGGGCTTCCCTCAGCCGCCCGCCAGGTCGGCACGGACGTTGCGGAGGATGCCGCAGCCAAGCTCGCGGACCTCAAGCGCCAGGGGCAGACGTAGACCGCGCGCACACCTAGACCCCCGTCGGCAGGCACCAATCCGCATATCTCCCCGTGCCTGCCGGCGAGCCCATTGCGCCACCCGACGAGAAGTGAGGGACTGATGAGCGTCATCGCGCCCCCCGCCCGAACCCATGGAGCCACAAGCCCGCTCCGCAGCCGTCCGGCCGTTCGCCGCTTCCTCGAAGGCCCGCCGCTCGACCCCGCCGACCTGTCGATGGTCTTACTAGTCACCGAGGAGGAGGCGGACCGCCCCATGCCGCCCCTCACGGTCGCGCAGCTTCCAGCAGTGATGCGTAAGGCCAAGCAGCTCGGGATTCGCTCCGTCAAGGTCTTCGCCGAGTCCACCCAGCGCGACGCCGCCGGGGAGTTCTCGGTCGCACCGGATGCTCTGATGGCGCGAGCCGTGCGAGCGGCGAAGGACGCGGAACCCGAGATCGCCGTCATGACGGAGACCTGCCTCTGTTCGTACACCGACACTGGCTTCTGCTACGTCACCGACAGGCAGGGACGCCCGGACATCGTCGCCACCATCGACGTGACGTCCCGGCAGGCCGTCACCCACGCGGCGGCGGGAGCCGACATCGTGGGCCCGGCCTCCATGGTCGTCGGGACCACTGGTCGATGATCCTGCTCATGACCCGCCGCCTCGCCCGGCCACACCCGCAGCGAGCGTGAACCGGCCCGGCTGCCGCTCGGCCAGCCAGCCCCGCGCGACCAGGCGTTTCGCCTTCGACCGCAGTGCCTCCACCCGTGCCGGTACCGTGTCCAGACCGAACAACACGGCCAACTCCTGGCAGGTCAACGGACCTTGATGGAGCCGGTCCCGGTCCGCGAGCCGCGGTGAGGATGCGCTGATAGTCCACCGACAGCACCGACCAGGCCAGCCCCTCACGCCACACCGGAACCTGCGACCTCGCCGCCTGCCGGGACGTCGAGCCCGCGACCGGGCCGGAGACGACCTCCTCGACAGCGATGCTGCCGCCGTCCGGAGCCAGGACCGTGCCCACTCGCCTGCGGGCGATCGCCCACTCCTGCCATTCCTCCTCGGCAGCGGCCAGCTCGGCCTGGATGCGATCGGCTTCCTCACGCAACCCCTCGACACGACGACGAGTAGCGAGCTCGTGCTCTTCCAGCAGGCCGACCCCCGACGGCATCCGCGACCTCCCGGGGAGCGACGACACGGCACGCCATCACTCCCATTGAATCACCGACCCTATGCCTGACCAGCGAAAACATCGCCCTCAGATTCGGAACGACGACAGCTTCTTAGGGTCATTTCTTCACATACAGCACCTGGTGGAGGAGAGGCAGGTCGACGCC
>NZ_JAHWZY010000037.1:0-60724 GCF_041380215.1 Streptomyces pimonensis | reverse complement strand
CCTTCGCGGCCGTTGGGCCGTTCCGACGTCTCAAACCTTAGCGGACTCGCTTCGCGTTCCTCAAATCGAGGAGTGGAATTGAATTCGGGCACGCCGAAATCTTTCCCGCTGGGAGATCGTGCTGAGGTTGAGTGCCGCAGTCGCGGCGGAAGGTGTCACCGAAGAACCGTTACGGCCCCGTGGCAACCCGAAGAACCCTACGGATCAGCCAGGGTGCTGTCAAGCGTCCCTGGCCAAGATCTTTCAGTCCAGGTCGCTGAGGCGTCCGCCGGCGTCCGGCTGGGCGTGTTCCACCCGGCGCAGGAGACGGGTGAGGACCTCGCCCAGCGTCACCCGCTCGTCCGGGGCGAGGTCCTGGAGGAGGTCCTCCTCGAAGACAGTGGCGAGGCGCATCGCCTCGAGCCACTTCTCGCGGCCGGCGGAGGTCAGCTCCACGATCACGCGAACCCGGTTGGTCTCGTCCCGTTCCCGGTTGACCAGCCCCTCGGTGACCATGCGGTCGATCCGGTGGGTCATGGCGGCCGGGGTCAGCCCCAGGCGCTTGGCGAGGTCACCGGGTCCCATGCGATACGGGGCGCCGGAGAGGACGAGGGCCTTGAGGACCTCCCAGTCGGCGTTGGTGATGCCGAGTTCGGCGGTCTGACGGCCATAGGCGACGTTCATGCGGCGGTTCAGGCGGGACAGCGCGTTGACGATCTTCTCGACCTGGGGGTCGAGGTCCTGGAACTCGCGCTGGTACGCGGCGATCTGCTCTTCGAGTGTCGGCTCGCCGAGGCCGGAGGTGTCGCCCATGGCCGCAGTATGGCACGCCTCCTCTTTGCCTTGAAGTCCTTCCCTATGTAGTCTTTAGCATCGAACTTTAGGTTCTAAGTCTTCACTCCTAACTGCTTGAGAGAGGTGAACGTGACCAGGGCGATGGGCGCGGCGATGCGCCGGATCCACGTGGGCAACGCACTCAGCGCGTTCGGACTGGGCTTCACGGTCCCGTATCTGTACGTCTACGTGGCGCAGGTGCGAGGGCTGGGAGCCATGACGGCGGGTCTCGTACTCGCCGTCTTCGCCGTGGCCGCGCTGATCGTGCTGCCGTTCGCCGGACGGACGATCGTCCGGCGCGGCCCGCTGCCGGTGCTGCTCGTCGCCCTGGTCACGGCCGCGATCGGGGCGCTGGGCCTGGGCCTGTCGAGTGGGGCGGCGACCGTGCTGCTGTCGGCGACGGCGCTGGGCGCCGGGCAGGCCGTGATGCAGCCGGCGCTCGCGACGATGATCGTGGACTGCTCGACCATGGAGAACCGGTCGCGGGCGTTCGCCACGCAGTTCTTCCTGCAGAACCTCGGACTCGGTGTCGGCGGTCTCATCGGCGGTCACCTCGTGGATCCCACGGAAGCCGGCTCCTTCACGCTCCTCTTCGCGATCGAAGCGGTGATGTTCCTGCTGCTGGTCGTGGTGATGGCGACGGCACGGATGCCGCGCGCGCCGCGTCTCGAGGGCGCTCCGGCGCAGTCGGCCAAGGGCAGCTGGAAGCAGCTGCTGGGCAACCGGGCCATGGTGCAGCTGTGCGTGCTGGGCTTCGTGCTGTTCTTCGCCTGCTACGGACAGTTCGAGTCGGGGCTGAGCGCGTACGGTGTCGAGGCCGCCGGGATCTCCACCTCCGCGCTGGGAACGGCCCTGGCCGCGAACACCCTGGTGATCGTGGTCGCGCAGTTCGCGGTACTGCGGTTCGTCGAGCGGCGCAAGCGCTCGCGCGTGATCGCGTCCGTGGGGCTGATCTGGGCCGTGGCGTGGGCCGTCGCCGGGTACGCGGGGCTGGGGAACGGGAGCCAGACGATGGCGACCGCCGCGTTCATCTCGACGTACGCGCTGTTCGGGCTCGGCGAGGCGATGCTGTCGCCGACGCTCGCACCGCTGGTCGCCGATCTCTCGCCGACCGGGATGGCGGGGCAGTACAACTCGGCGTTCGCCCTGGTGAAGCAGCTCGCGCTGGCCGTGGGTCCGGCGGTGGGCGGGCCGCTGGGCGCCTCGCTGCACGCGCCGTACATCGTGATCTTTCTGTTGTTCTCGCTGGGGATCACGGTGCTGGCAGCGCGGCTCGGCCGGCAGCTCACGGACGTACAGAACCAGCCGTCGGCGGTGCGGAGCCGTGTGGTGGCGCAGGGGGGCGCGGCAGCGGGGCAGGCTTCGGCACACGCCTGATCCACACGCTCCGACCTCGCGCTTGCAGGCCTGTGTGCTACTGGACCGCCCGGCTCGGCTACGAGCCGGGCGTCTTCGGCAGGAGGAACTCGCACCAGACCGCCTTGCCGCCGCCCGGGGTGCGTCTGCTGCCCCAGCCGGAGGCGATCGTCGCGACGATGGCGATGCCCCGGCCGGACTCGTCGCCGGGTTCCGCGCGGCGGCGCCTCGGCAGGTGGTCGTCGCCGTCGGTGACCTCGATGATCAGACGGCGGTCGGTGCGGCGCAGCCGCAACCGCATGGGCGGGGTGCCGTGCTGGAGGGAGTTGGCGACCAGTTCGCTGGTGGCCAGGACGCCCAGGTCGTGCAGCTCGACGGGGAAGCGCCAGCTGGTCAGCACGCCGGAGGCGAAGGCACGCGCGCGGGGGGCCGCCTCGACCCCTCCGAGCAGTTCCAGTGCGGCGTTGCGGAAGAGCTCCCCCTCCGCGCCCTTGCGGGCGGGATGCTGGAGCACCAGGACGGCGACGTCGTCGTCGTGGTCCGGGGTCACGCCGGCCGAGCGGACCAGGCGGTCGCAGACGACCTGGGGACTGCCGGTGGCTCCGGCCAGGGCGCGCTCCAGGGCGGCGATGCCCTCGTCCAGGTCCTCGTTCCTCCGTTCGACCAGGCCGTCCGTGTAGAGGACGGCCGTGGAGCCCGGGCAGAGGGGGACGGAGCCGGACGCGTGCATCCAGCCGCCGGTGCCGAGCGGGGGGCCGGTCGGTTCGTCGGCGCGCTGGACGGCGCCGTTCTCGTCGCGGACCAGGATGGGCAGGTGGCCGGCGGAGGCGTACACCAGGCGGCCCTCGTTGGGGTCGTGGATGGCGTACACGCAGGTGGCGATCTGGTTGGCGTCGATCTCCATGGCGAGGCCGTCGAGCAGTTGGAGCACCTCGTGCGGCGGGAGGTCGAGCCGCGCGTAGGCCCGTACGGCCGTACGGAGCTGTCCCATGACCGCCGCCGCGCGCACTCCGCGTCCCATGACGTCGCCGATGACCAGGGCGGTGCGGCCGCCGCCCAGGGTGATCACGTCGTACCAGTCGCCGCCGACGGCGGCCTCGGTGCCGCCGGGGTGGTAGGTGGCGGCGACGCGCAGGTCGTCGGGTTCCTCCAGTTCCTGGGGGAGGAGGGAGCGCTGGAGGGTGACGGCGGTCTCGCGCTGACGGCGTTCGCTGGCGCGCAGGCGTTCGGCGGCCTCGGCGTGGTCGGTGACGTCGGTGGCGAAGACGAGCACCCCATGGCCCTCGACCTCGGTGACCGGGGTGCAGGTGAAGGTGTAGGAGCGACCGTCGGGGGCCTTGCGGGACTTCACCGTGCGGGGCTTGCCGCTGCGCAGGACCTGGTCGAGGAGGGGCAGCAGGCCGAGTGCTCCCAGTTCGGGCAGCGCTCCGCGCGCGGGGGCGCCGACCGGGCGGACACCGAAGGCCGCCGTGTAGGCGTCGTTGACGTAGGCGATGCGGTGGTCGGGACCGTGGACCAGGGCGACGAGGGAGGGGACGTGGTCCAGGACCTCGCGCGCCCCGAGCTCGTCGACGGTGGGCACGGCCGGTAGGTCGCCGGTGAGCTGTTCGGCGCGGGCCCCGGGCACGGAGCCCTCTCCCCGCCGGTCCGGGGTGACCGCCTGTTCGTTCCGCGCTGCGGCGCGGCGCTGCGTTCCGGGGAGCCGGGCGCTCCAGCGCGTGAAGTTCACGAATCCTTGCCTCGTGTAGTTGTCGGCGGCCGGAAACCGGGACCGGCCGGGGCCCCGGGGCCGCACCGGGGCGGGTGGGGACCCGCCCGCGGTCGTGGACCAGTCTGGCAGGGTGCCGACCGGGCCGACATCCGTCAGACGCCGGTCCGTCCGGTGGAGTTCCTGAGTTCGGTCAGGACGACCCCTTCGGGTTGCGCGGGGGGTCCTGGGAAGGCTTTCCACCGGCTGCCAGTTCGAACTCCGCACGGGGGTGCTCGAGTGAACCGAGTGAGACGACCTCCCGTTTGAAGAGCCCGGCGAGCGTCCATTCGGCGGCCACCCGCGCCTTGCGGTTGAAGGTCGGGACGCGGCTGAGGTGGTAGGTCCGGTGCATGAACCAGGCGGGGTAGCCCTTGAGCTTGCGCCCGTGGACCTGGGCGACGCCCTTGTGCAGGCCGAGGGAGGCGACGGAGCCGGCGTACTTGTGGGCGTACGTCTCCAGCGGTTCGCCCCGCAGGGAGCGGACCACGTTGTCCCCGAGGACCCGCGCCTGGCGGAGCGCGTGTTGCGCGTTGGGGGCGCACTCCCGTCCGGACTCCCCCGCGGTGACGTCGGGGACGGCGGCGGCGTCCCCCGCGGCCCACGCGTGCGCGGCCCCGTCCACGGCCAGCTCGGCGGTGCACTTCAGCCGCCCCCGCCCGTCCAGCGGCAGATCGGTGGCCGCGAGGACGGGATGCGGTTTGACCCCGGCCGTCCACACGACCGTACGCGTGGGGAAGCGCGACCCGTCGCTGAGCACGGCCACCCGGTCGGCGCAGGACACCAGCCGGGTCTCCAGGCGCACGTCGATGTTGCGCCGGCGCAGTTCGGTGACGGCGTACCGGCCCATCTCCTCCCCGACCTCGGGCAGGATCCGCCCCGACGCCTCGACGAGGATCCACTTCATGTCCTCGGGCCGGATGTTGTGGTAGTACCGCGCGGCGTAACGGGCCATGTCCTCCAGCTCGCCGAGCGCCTCGACGCCCGCGTAGCCGCCCCCGACGAAGACGAAGGTCAGGGCGGCGTCCCGGAGGGCGGGGTCGCGCGTGGAGGAGGCGATGTCCATCTGCTCGAGGACGTGGTTGCGCAGGCCGATGGCCTCTTCCACCGTCTTGAACCCGATGGCGTGGTCGGCGAGGCCGGGGATCGGAAGGGTGCGCGACACGGAACCGGGCGCGAGCACCAGTTCGTCGTAGGCGACCTGCCGCCCTCCCGTGCCCTCCTCGTCGGTGGCGAGCGTGCTGACGGTGGCGGTGCGGGTGGCGTGGTCGATGCCGGTGGCCTCGCCGGCGACGACGTGGCACCGGCCGAGGACACGGCGCAGCGGTACGACGACGTGCCGAGGGGAAATGGCGCCGGCGGCCGCTTCGGGGAGGAAGGGCTGGTATGTCATGTACGGATCCGGGGTGACGACCGTGACCTCGGCCTCGCCCCGCCCGAGTTCCCGTTTCAGCCTCCGCTGGAGGCGCAGGGCCGTGTACATCCCGACGTAGCCGCCGCCGACAACGAGAATGCGCGCACGTTCCTTCACCATCCCATGACGCACCCGTCGCTCGCGTTTGTCCACAGCCCCTGCGGATTGTGTGACCGGGAGGCCCGCACACCCCGGGTTGGCCGATTTACCGGCCCTGGCGGAATCCTCACAGGTCAACAGCGGTGAGACTGCCCACACGCAGGGGTACATTCAGGACGTACGCGCCCCGTACTCCGATCGGGGGGCGCTCCGTGCGGAACCTGCCCCTTCTGAATTGACTCCCTCTCAACTATGTTCGTCTGTCGACGGGGTGCAGGGAAATGTGCTCATCGGGCTCGCGACGGGCGGGACCGACAGGCCGGACCTGTTCCACGCACCCCGGCCATCGATGACGGGGAGAAGTCTCCGGGGGGAGACGTCATTACCGGGGGAACACATATGCATGTTCAGGACTCTCATTGGTCCTCGGCTCTCGCGGCCGGCGCGACGGTGAACGCGCCCACGGGCGGCGGGCGCCCGGACGGGGCGCGCACGACACCGCTGCGCGTGGACGCCCAGCGCAATCTGGAGCACGTGCTGCGGGCCGCACGGGAGGTCTTCGGCGAGCTGGGCTACGGCGCGCCGATGGAGGACGTGGCACGCCGGGCACGGGTCGGCGTGGGCACGGTGTACCGGCGCTTCCCGAGCAAGGACGTCCTGGTGCGGCGGATCGCCGAGGAGGAGACCTCCCGGCTGACCGACCAGGCGCGGGCGGCGCTCGGCCAGGAGGACGAGCCGTGGGCGGCGCTGTCACGCTTCCTGCGTACGTCGGCCGCGTCCGGCGCGGGGCGGTTACTGCCTCCGCAGGTGCTGCGGGTGGGCGTGGCGGAGGAACACGGCCTGCCGGACCACGCGCGGTTGCCGCAGCAGCGGACGCAGGCGGCGGGTGAGCTGCGGCTGGTGCCGCAGACGGCGGTCGCCATGGCGACGGAGGGCGACGCGGGGGCCGCGGAACTGCTGGATGTCGTCGGGCAGTTGGTCGACCGGGCGCGGGCCGCGGGTGAGCTCCGGCCGGACGTGTCGGTGTCGGACGTCCTGCTGGTGATCGCGACGGCGGCGCCGTCCCTGCCGGATGCGGCGCAGCAGGCTGCGGCGTCGACACGGTTGCTGGACATCCTGCTGGAGGGTTTGCGCTCACGCCCGGCGTAGGGGGCATCGGCCTGGTGCGGGGCATCCCGGTGGGTTCGCGGTGCGCCCCGCGTTCCCCTCGGCCCGCGCTCGCGAAGTGCGGCGCGGGGGTGCGCGCCGGGGGCGGTCTGCGCGGCCCGGCCTTCACGGGATGCCCGGCGTTGGTGTGGGCCCGGGGGTGTGCGCGCGGCCCGGCGCCTGCGGGACTCCTCCCCCGCTTTCGGCTTCTCCCTCACTCCCGGCTTCGCTCGAGCGGGGGACCCTCACGAGCAGGCGGCGCCCCCGTCGTCCTGGGGGGGGACGCCTCCCATGCCTTCAAGGCGCTGAGGGAGACACGACGGGACCCGCGGAGCGCGGGAACGACGACAGGCCACCGCGTACGGCGGGAAGGGGACGGGACGGGATGGCCGCCCGCAGCGGCCGGCGCGTCCGCACCCCGCACCCCCACCGACAGGTGTGACCCGCGCCGGTCCGAGGACGGACACCCCCGACACGGCCCCACTCCACCCGCCGACCACAGACGCCGCCCGAGCCACACCGCGGGAGAACCTCAACGGACACCGCCCGCGCCGGCGCCCAGGGCTCCGCGCTGGGGGGCGATCCCGCCCGGGACCGCGCGCTGGCGGGCCGGGGTGCCCGTCCAGCAGGTTCCCCTGCGGGCCAGCAGGCGGCGCAGCCACACCTCCAGGGCGACCAGGTCCGCCAGGCCGTCCAGTGGCAGCGGCTCGCCCTCCGCCGCGCCCCGCAGTGCCTTCCGCACCACCCGCGCCTCGACCAGTCCCGCCTCCGCCAGCAGCGGCGTGTCGAACAGCGCCACCAGCGAGTCGACCGCCACCCGCAGCCCTGTCCGGGCCGCTGCCGCCGCCGAGCCGGCGGCCCCGGGAGCCCCCCATCCCGCCGGCAACTCCCGCACCCCCGCCCCCTCCAGCACCGACCGCAGGATCGACGCCCGCGCCCCCGGCCGCACCCGCAGCGCCTCCGGCAGCGCCCGGCACGCCCGCACGACCTGGTTGTCGAGGAACGGCGCGTGCAGCCGCTGGGAGCGGACCTCGGCAGCCTGCTCCAGCACCCGCAGATCCGCCGCGTGCCGGGCCAGCGCCGCCCGCGCCCGGAAATCACCGGGCCGCTGCCCCGGCCCCACATCGGACCGCCGCGTCGACGCCTGCAGGCGAACCGATACTTCAGCCAGTGCCTCCCCCGTCAGCCAGCGCGCCGCCGGCCCGGGCCGCCCCCAGGTCAGCGCGGCCAGCGAGGCGTCCGCCGCACCCGTGGTTTCCTCGTCGTCCAGCCGCCGCTGCAGCAGCCGCTCGGCAAGGCTCTCCAGCCCCGCCCGGTACGGCGTGCGCGCCAGCCGGCGCGCCGCCGCGTACACGCGCGCGGTAACCATCACGGACCCGTCCGCCCTGGCCAGTGCGGCCACCGGCCGGACCAGATGCCGCCGCTTGCGGTCCATCAGCAGATCGGCCAGCCGCGCCGGGTGCGCGTCCAGCACCTGCTTCGCCCCGTATCCGGTGAAGTGGTCCGCGCTGCCCGCCGCCAGCCGCGCCCGGTGGCGCGCGGCCGACACCAGCGAGGGTCCGGGCTCGTCCGTCAGCGGCCCGCCCAGATCGACGTACGGGAGCATCGACTCCGCACCGGTCACCACCACGTGGTGCAACCGCGGATTGGCGGCCAGCGTCCCCGCACGCTCCAGTTCGTCGTCGTCCCGCCCTCCGCCGGCCCCACCCGCGAGATCGTTGAAGGTGACGGCCAGCAGCCGCTCCCCCGCCCCCGTCCCGTGCCCCAGCACGGTCCCCGGCATCCCGGGCAGTCCTGCGGCCAGCAGCGCCAGCGCCCCGGACGCCGGTCCCCCGGACAGGTCGGCCCCGATCCCCGGCACGGGCGTGCCGCGGGCCGCCCGCCGCTCGGCGGGCCCCATCCCGGGTACGGGCCCGGGGTCGATACCCGCGCCGGGGACGTGCCGGGGCGCGGCCAGCCTCGTCCGTACGGCCTCGACCAGCGCGTCCCGCACGGCGTCCACCGCGTGGTCCGGGTCGGCCGGCGGCGCGGCGACGGCGAGCGAGGCGACGGGTTCGTACCCGGCGATCTCGCGCGCCCCGGCGCGCAGGATCAGCGCGTGCCCCGGCGGAATGCGTTTCACACCGTCGTACGGGGTGGAGTCGTGAAGCGCGGCCGGCACGTCGGGAGCGGCGAGCAGCGCGGCGAGGTGCCCGAAGTCGAGGTTGGCCTCGATGAGGTCGGCGAGCGGCAGCGCGGCGGTCGCGTACGCCGTACCGCCCGACCACGGGGTGTGAAAGACCGGCCGGGCGCCGGCGAGATCGCCGCACACGGTGATCCGGCGCCCCACCTGCACGACCGCCGTGTAACTCCCCGGCCAGGCCGTCAGGTGCCGCAGCGCCCCGCCCCGCGCGGCGAACAGCGCGACGCGCAGTTGCTCGTCGGAGGCCCCGCACGTGCCGAGCACGGCGATCCGGGTCTGCTCGTCGGCCTCGACCACCCGCACCTCGTCGGGACGCCAGTCGCCGACCGCCCAGAGCGGGTCGGGGTCGCCCCACAGCATTCGGGACCCCACGGGGTGCACGGTCTCGCCGTCCACCCCGGTGGCGCCGGCGGAGCCGGTGGGGCCGGACCCCATGGCTCCGGCGGCGGTGCTGCTCCACCCCACCAACCACCGCATCGCCGCCTCCACAAGCTGTGGACAACCAGTGCACCGTACGAACCGGTTCCCCATGCTGCCATGAAGGAGGCGCTCAGGAGGGGTGCCGGAGCCGTGTGCGCTCCGTCGAACGCGCCCCGGCGCAGACACGCGCCCCGCTTCGAACAGGTGCCCGCCACAGCGGGGTCACCGTACCGACGCCATGCAACCGGCTCCGCGGCCGCGACACGAATGCGCCCCCATAACGCGCCCCTTTAAACCTCCGACACGCGGTCAATTGCCAGGTTAGAAGCGGTGATACACCCGAAAGAGGGGAGTAGATTTTCAGCCAAATCGGAGCGGTGAGACCTACCTCGAACACGCTCCGTACAGGCTCTCGCACCGCTGGACGCTCGCACGGTCCGGGAGGCGGAGCACGCCTCCCGGACCGTTCCGCCGCCCGCGGGGATGAAGGCGGCGGTGTCCCCCAGCCCACTGGATCCAGTACAGCGGGCCGACCCACGCACAGCCCATGGAACCGATCCCGCGAGGGCCGGAGGAGAGCGCACGCACGGGCGCACGGCCACATGCCAGGAGCGCGCCGCAACTGCGCGTATCGGACCCGTACCTCAGTACGGACCACAATCCCGCCATCCGGAAGAACGCCCCTTAACGCTTGGGATGCGGCGAACTACGCTGGGTTTACGAATGCCGCGTGGTTATGCCAGCGCGGCAGCCGTCTGTGTCGAGGGGTGGCGCATGTCCAGGGAGCAACGCGGGCCGAACGAAAAGCTCGGCACCGTTCTCGCCCTCGCGGGAATCTCCAACGCGGGCCTCGCGCGACGCGTCAACGACCTTGGCGCACAGCGAGGACTGACGCTTCGCTACGACAAGACGTCGGTGGCGCGCTGGGTGTCGAAGGGCATGGTGCCGCAGGGCGCCGCTCCGCACCTGATCGCCGCCGCCATCGGCCAGAAGCTGGGCCGTCCGGTGCCACTTCACGAGATCGGCCTGGCGGACGCGGATCCCGCACCCGAGGTGGGCCTCGCCTTCCCCCGTGACGTCGGACAGGCGGTGCGCTCCGCCACGGAGCTGTACCGGCTGGACCTGGCGGGCCGCAGAGCCGGCTCCGGCGGCATCTGGCAGTCGCTCGCCGGGTCGTTCGCGGTGAGCGCGTACGCGACGCCCGCCTCGCGTTGGCTGATAACCCCGGCCGACAGTTCGGTGGCGCGTGAGACGAGCCCCTCCGACGGCTCCGGCGCACCGGCCAAAGTCGGCCACAGCGACGTGCGGAAACTGCGGGAGGCCGCCGAGGACGCCCGGCGCTGGGACTCCAAGTACGGCGGGGGCGACTGGCGTTCTTCGATGGTCCCCGAATGCCTCCGGGTCGAGGCGGCCCCGCTGCTGCTCGGCTCCTACTCCGACGACGTCGGCCGGTCCCTCTTCGGCGCGGCGGCCGAACTCACCCGTCTGGCCGGCTGGATGGCCTTCGACACCGGCCAGCAGGAGGCCGCCCAGCGCTATTACATACAGGCCCTGCGTCTGGCCCGCGCGGCGGCCGACGTCCCGCTGGGCGGCTACGTGCTCGCCTCGATGTCCCTCCAGGCGACCTACCGCGGCTTCGGCGACGAGGGCGTGGACCTCGCCCAGGCCGCGCTGGAGCGCAACCGGGGTCTGGCCACCGCCCGCACCCTGAGCTTCTTCCGCCTCGTCGAGGCACGCGCGCACGCACGCGCGGGGGACGCCCAGGCGGCCGGGGCAGCCCTGAGATCTGCGGAGAGCTGGCTGGAGCGCTCCCGCCCCGGCGACAGCGACCCGACCTGGCTCGGCTTCTACTCCTACGACCGCTTCGCCGCCGACGCCGCCGAGTGCTACCGCGACCTGAAGGCGCCCCGCCAGGTCCGCCGCTTCACCGAGCAGGCGCTGTCCAGTCCGACGGAGGAGTTCGTGCGCTCGCACGGACTGCGCCTGGTCGTCTCGGCGGTCGCCGAACTGGAGTCGGGCAACCTGGACGCGGCCTGCGAGCAGGGCGTCCGCGCGGTGGAGGTGGCGGGCCGCATATCGTCCGCCCGCACCACCGAGTACGTCAAGGACCTCCTGCACCGTCTGGAGCCCTACGGCGACGAACCCCGCGTGGTCGAACTACGTGAGCGCGCCCGTCCGCTGCTGACGACCACGGCCTGATCCGGATCGCGGCACGAACCGCCTCCCGGGTTTGAAGGCGTTGTCAGTGGCGCAGTGCACTATCGGACGCGGGAGGTGGTGCGGGTGGTGACGCGGCGGTCGTACGACTGCGACGTACTGGTGATCGGCGGGGGGATCGTCGGCCTGTCGACGGCGTACGCGCTCACGCGCGCGGCGCCGGGCACGCGGGTCACGGTGCTGGAGAAGGAGTCCGGCCCCGCCCGGCACCAGACGGGCCGCAACAGCGGCGTCATCCACAGCGGCGTCTACTACCGCCCCGGCTCGCTGAAGGCCCGGTACGCGGTGTCGGGCGCGGCGGAGATGGTCGAGTTCTGCGCGGAGCACGACATCCCGCACGCGGTGACGGGCAAGCTGATCGTGGCCACGGCCCGTGAGGAGCTGCCCCGGCTGCACGCCCTGGTCCAGCGCGGCCGGGAGAACGGCATCGCGGTCCGCGAGCTGTGCGCCGCACAGCTCGCGGAGTACGAGCCGGAGGTCGACGGCCTGGCCGCCATCCACGTCGGCACCACCGGTGTCTGCGACTTCACCGCGGTCGCCCGCCGGCTCGCTCAGGCCGCGCGGGCGGCGGGCGCGGAGATCCGTTACGGGGCGCGGGTGGTACGCGTCGACCGCCGCCCCGACCGGGGAGTCGCCGTCCTGACGGCCGCCGGCGACGTCGTCCGCGGCCGGGTGCTGGTGAACTGCGCCGGTCTGCACTGCGACGAGATCGCCCGCCGCACCGGCGACGAGCCAGGCGCCCGCATCGTGCCGTTCCGCGGCGAGTACTACGAGCTGGCCCGGCCGGAACTGGTGCGCGGCCTGGTCTACCCGGTGCCCGACCCGGCGTTCCCCTTCCTCGGCGTCCACCTCACCCGGGGCGTCGACGGCGGCGTCCATGTCGGCCCCAACGCGGTCCCGGCGCTGGCCCGCGAGGGCTACGACTGGCGCACGGTGCGTCCGCGCGAGCTGGGGGCGACGCTGGCCTGGCCGGGCTCCTGGCAACTGGCCCGCCGCCACTGGCGGTACGGTACGGGCGAATTGCACCGCTCGCTGTCCAGGGAGGCCTTCACCCGGGCCGTACGCCGGCTGCTGCCCGCGGTGCGGGAGGACGACCTGGTGCCGACGGCGGCCGGGGTGCGGGCCCAGGCGGTGCTGCGGGACGGCACTCTGGCCGACGACTTCCTGATTCAGGAGACCGCCCGCGCGGTCCACGTACTGAACGCCCCCTCACCGGCGGCGACGGCCTCCCTGCCGATCGGCCGCGAAGTCGCGCGACGCACGCTGGCGGCACTGGAGACGGCGGGGCGCTGAGCCACCGGGCGGCCCCGGGCTCCGGACAGACCCCGGGCGGCCCCGGGAGCCGGGTGGACGCCGACGTCGGCCCTGGCCGCTCCCACCGGCTCCCGAACGAGCCGCGCCCCCGCCCGGGGCACCCGTGTTCCCTCCCCGGCCCCGACGCCCGCTCCCCGCACCGCGGATACCGGCACCGCGGATACCCGCACCGAAAAGAGCCGACCCACCCGAAAACCGGGCAAACCATCCACCCGGCACGGAACCGCCCCGGTCCCGCCCGGGGACTCCGTGCGCTCCCCGTAAAATCGGAGGCACTGTGTCCGACACCGTTAACGCTTCCGAAGCCCTCCGTCCCGCCTCCGGCCAGGATCCGCCGCACACGCCCGGGGCATCGGTCCGCCCTGCCCGGACCAAGGGGGAGCCCCGATTCCCGGACGGACCGAAGGCGGATCCCGCCGGGTCGCACTTCGAACGGCGGATCCGGAGCTTCCAGCCGCGGCGCAGCCGGGTGACCGCCGGGCAGGCGGACGCCCTGCAGCGGCTGTGGCCCGCCTGGGGCTTCGACATCGACGGCAGCCGGCGCCTCGACCTCGCGGAGTTCTTCGGCAACGACCACCCCGTCGTCCTGGAGATCGGCTTCGGCATGGGCGAGGCGACCGCTCGGATGGCCGCCGCCGACCCGGCCACCAACATCCTCGCCGTGGACGTCCACACGCCCGGCCAGGGCAACCTGCTCAACCTCGCCGACCGGCTGGGGCTGACCAACGTACGGGTCGGCAACGGCGACGCGGTCATCCTGCTGCGCGAGATGCTCGCCCCCGGCTCCCTCGCCGGGCTGCGCGTCTACTTCCCCGACCCCTGGCCGAAGAAGCGGCACCACAAGCGGCGGCTGATCCAGCCGGAGTTCCTCACCCTCGCCGCGACCCGTCTGGCGCCGGGGGCGGTGCTGCACTGCGCCACCGACTGGGAGCCGTACGCGGAGCAGATGCTGGACGTGCTCACCGCGCACCCCGACTTCGAGAACACCCGGGCGGACGGCGGTTTCGCGCCGCGTCCCGCCTCCCGGCCGCTCACCCGTTTCGAGGGGCAGGGACTGGAGAAGGGGCATGTCGTGAACGACGTGCTCTTCCGCCGCGTACCGCGGGAGGAGCAGACAGCAGACCGAGCCTGACACCAACCCGCCTCGTGAGGGCCGATTCCTTGGTCACCAGTCCTCCGTGCCCGGCGCCTCCCGGCGCGGCCCCCGGTGGAGCGCCGCGGCACGTGTACTGGTGGCAGCGGCCCCCGGTCCGGTACGGCGCGCCGATCGCGCTGCTCGCGCTGTCCGGTCTGGTCATCCTCGCGCTGGTGCGCGAGCAGACCGGGACGCAGGGGTTCCTGGTCGGGCTCGGTCTCGCCGTCCTGCCCGTGCCGCTGCTCGTCGCCGCCTTCCGCTGGCTGGACCGGGTCGAGCCGGGACCCTGGCGGAACCTGCTGTTCTCCTTCGCCTGGGGCGCCTGTGCGGCGGCGCTGATGGCGATCGTCGCGAACAGCTTCGCCACCCGGTGGATAGCGACGGCGACCGCCGACCCGACCGGCGCCGACACCCTGGGCTCGACCGTCATAGCGCCGGTGGTGGAGGAGTCCGCGAAGGCCGCGGCCGTCCTGCTGGTGTTCCTGTTCCGCAGACGCGACTTCACCGGGATCCTCGACGGCGTGGTGATAGCCGGGGTCACCGCGACCGGCTTCGCGTTCACCGAGAACATCCTCTATCTCGGCACCGCCTTCGGCACCGACCGGCTCACCGGCGACAGCGGCATCACCTCGGTCACCGCGGCGACCTTCTTCGTCCGCATCGTGATGTCGCCGTTCGCGCATCCCCTGTTCACCGTACTCACCGGGATCGGCTTCGGCGCCGCCGCGCTGTCCGCGGACCGGCAGCGGGCCCGGCGTGTGCTGCTGCCGCTGGGCGGGCTGCTCCTCGCGATGGGCGTGCACGCGCTGTGGAACGGCTCCTCGACGTTCGGCCGGTACGGCTTCCTCGCGGTGTACGCGACGTTCATGGTGCCGGTGTCCGGGCTGCTGACCTGGCTGGCGGTGTGGACGCGGCAGCGGGAGCTGCGGACCGTGCGGGCGGAGCTGTCCGCGTACGTGGCCGCCGGGTGGCTCGACGCGGCGGAGCCGTGCGCGTTGGGTTCGATGCGGGCGCGGCGCGTCGCCCGGCAGTACGCGCGCCGCTGCGGCGGGAGGGCGGCGGCACGGTCGGTCGCCTCGTACGAGGCGTACGCGACGTCACTGGCGTTCCTGCGGCACCGGGGGCGACTCGGACGGGCGGGGCCGGACTTCGTCGCCCGGGAACGGGAACTGCTGCTGGAGCTGTGGCACCGGCGGGGAGCGGCCCGGCCGGCCCTGGAGCACGCGGCCCGCGTCACCGCGCCCCGGGCTCCGGTCGCCGCGGCGCCGTGGACGGTGTACGGCGGCTACGGGCCTCCGCCGTACGGGCCCCCGTACGGCGCTTACGACCCGGGCGCCCGCCGGTTCTGACCGGTGCGCCGCGCACCGCCCCGGAAGACACCCGACCGGCAGCCCTGACGTCGGGGGGCGTCGTCGGGACTGCCGGGATCCGGGGCGTACCGGGTCCGCTCGCTCAGACGGTGAGGCCCTTGCCGCGCAGCCACGCCATCGGGTCGATGCCCGCGGCGGAGCCGCCGGGGTGGACCTCCAGGTGGAGGTGGGCCCCGGTGGAGTTGCCGGTGGAGCCGACGCGGCCGATCACATCACCGGTGTTGACCTTCTGGCCGACGCTGACGCTGATGGAGGACTGGTGGGCGTACCAGATCTCGGTGCCGTCGTCGAGCGTGAGCACGGTCTTGTAGCCGTAGGAGCCGTCGTAGCCGGCGGAGGTGATCGTGCCGGTGTGGACGGCCTTGATCAGCGTGCCCGTGGGGGCGGCGAAGTCGAGGCCGGTGTGCTGACCGGAGGACCAGTAGGCGCCGGCCTGGCCGAAGGTCGAGGTGACGGTGTACGAGGAGGTCGGCAGCGCGTACTGCTTGGCCAGCTCGGCGAGGCGCTCGGCCTCGGCCTTCCTCCTGGCCTCCTCCTCGGCCTTCTTCCGGGCGGCCTCGGCCTTGGCCCTGGCCTCCTTCTCCGCCTTGGCTGCGGCCTCGGCGGCCTGCTTCTCGGCGGCGGCGACCGCCTCGGCCTCCGCCTTGCTCTCGGCCTGGGCCTGCTGCTGCTCGACCTGCGCCATGATCCGGGTGCGCAGCGCCTCACCTGCGTCGGACGCGCCCTGCTCGGTGTCGGCGGCGGTCACGCCGAGGGTGCTGAGGGGGGTGACCGGTTCCTCGGGGGTTTCCTCGTCGGAGACGAGGGAACCCACATCAGGAAGGTCGGGCATGGAGATCGACACCGGCGGCTTGCCGGTCTGGGCGCTCGCCATGCCTCCGGCGCCGACGGCCGCTATGACGCCGACACCCAGGACGGTGGAGCTGCGGGCGAGTCCTCCGCCGCGCTGCTTGGAGACGCGGTGCCGGCCGCGTACGGGACGAACGGACTCCGCGGTGGGGTTCCACTCCTCGAAGGGGCCCTCGTCGGCGTCGCTGCCGTAGGCGAAGGTGTCGCCCGGCTTGAACGGGACCTCGGGGGCAGGCGGGTTGGACGCCACGTGGGCGCGCTCCTTTCCTTCCGTCTTCGCCTACCGGGTTAGCTGACGGGTTCGGAGCGGGAAGGTCTCCTACGCGCGTATACGGGCCGTGTGGACACGGCGGTATTCACGCGATTCACCCCATGGTGGTGGTTCCCCGGTTCCCTCGCGGGATTCGGCGCGTGCGCACGGAGCCGCCTTCTGTGACGGCTGGGACGACCGCGCTGCGTTATCGAACGTTAATAGACGGGAGGGCCGGATTCCAAGCCGTTCCTCTTGATCATTAACGGTTTTCGAGGGTACTTAAGCACTACGAGAGAACAAAAACGGACGAGTTGACCGCCCCTCGGGCGATGGGTAGTTTCTGACCGTTCGTCAGTTGTTATGCGCTGCGAGGTGGCTCACTCACGGTGGGTGAGAGCAGGGAGACGGGCAGCGAGGAAGCGGGGAAACGGGGAAGCGGAAAACACCGAGGGCCGGAATCCCTTGGATTCCGGCCCTCGGCCTTCAGTAGCGGGGACAGGATTTGAACCTGCGACCTCTGGGTTATGAGCCCAGCGAGCTACCGAGCTGCTCCACCCCGCGTCGTTGAGACCACTGTACGCCATCCGCGGGACACAGCGCACATCCGTTTACCGGCGGCCCGGTTTCAGCGGCCGAGCAGATGGCCGTTCGGCGCCTTGGCGCGGTCCTCGTACTGGGACAGGACGACGACGGTGGCGCCCTCGCCGGTCAGCACTCCGGTGCCGTCGGCGCCCGCCACGAACGTGTCCGGCTCCCGCCAGGCCGTGACCACCCGCCGCACCCCCGCGTCCAGGATGAGCCGGGCGCAGGGCGCCGGCCGGGACGCGCGGCGGGCGCAGGGCTCCAGGCTGGAGTACACGGTGGCGGTGGCGAGTCGGGGGTCCGCGGGATCGGCCTTGGCCAGCGCGGCCTCCTCCGCGTGCACCACCGGGTCGGCGCCCTCGCGGGAGTGGCCGCGCGCCAGCTCCGTGCCGTCGGCGGCCACCACGACCGCGCCCACGCTGAACGCCGTCTCCGAGGGCGGGCACTCGGCGGCCAGCTCGCAGGCGAGGGCCAGCCAGTGGTGGTCGGCGGCGGAGGGCAGCGGGCCGGTGCCGGGGGCGGTGGGCTCGTAGCGCATCAGGACGACGTCGCCGACCGGGCGGCTCTCGACCAGCCGCAGCCGCCCGCCCGGGTAGGAGCCGGGGCCGAAGAGGCGGGGGGCCTCCGGGTCGCCGACGAACAGGGGCGCGAGGACCAGCTGGAGCTCGTCGGCCAGTCCTTCGGTGAGGAGCTGGGTGTGGACCGTGCCGCCGCCCTCGACCATGAGCCGCCGGACCCCGCGCTCGGCGTGCAGATGCTCCAGCAGCCGCCGCCAGTCGAGCCCGGTGCCGAGCGGGACGACGTCGGCGTCGAGACCGAGGGCGCGGGCGCGCCCGGCGCCCTCGTCGGTCGTGTAGAGGACCTTCTCGCCGCCGGTGTGCCAGAACCGGGCCGTCGGGTCCAGGTCGCCGGAGCCGCTGACGGCGACCTTGAGCGGGTACTCGGTCCCGCCCCCGGCGAGGCGGGCGGCACGCCGCCCGGGCGAGTTGACCAGCAGCCGGGGGTCGTCGGCGCGAATCGTGCCGGCGCCGACCAGAAGGGCGTCCACGGACGCCCGTACCTCGTCGACCCGGTCGAAGTCGGCCGGACTCGACAGCAGCAGTCGCTCCGGGCCGGTGTCGTCCAGATAGCCGTCGAGGGAGACGGCGGCGGACAGCAGGACGTACGGGTGGGGCATCGGTTCCTACTTCCAGGGGCGGGCGGGCCTGTGGGCGTCCAGTCTGACAACGGGCGCGCCGGCCCCTGCGCCGGTTCAGGGCTCGACCAGCCCCTCGCGGACGGCGTACCGGGTGAGTTCCAGACGGTCCTTCAGGCCGAGTTCGGCCGGCAGGTCGGCGCGGTGCCGCTCCACGGTCCCGGAGCCGATGACGAGGAGACCGGCGATCTGCTGCGAGGTCCGACCTTCGGCGACCAGCTCCAGGATCTCCTCCTCGCGGCCGGTGACCGCCCTGGCCGGCAGGGCGCGGCCCTTCCACGCGAGGTCACGGTGGTCGTGGATGAGGGCGTTGACGGCGCCGGGGTGTACCGCAGCGGACCCGGGGCGGACGGGGACGGTAGCGGGCGGCGGCGGTGGGCGACGCTGAAGTCCGTCGCACCGGACGGGTGATGACGTCGGCGGGCGGGCAGACTCCTTCGTACCGTGCCGAGTTCGCGGCAGGCCGACGGTCGAACCGGTGACGCCCCGGTGTCACGGAGCGACGGCCGTCGACGGTGCCACCGGGCGGCCGCCCCCTGGGAAGGAGGAGCCGTGCCCCAGTCCGACGACGAGCGCCTGGTCGACCCCGCAGCCCGTCTCGAACACGAGGGTCCCCGTCTCGTCCGCTCGCTCTCCGAAAGCCGTCCGGCCCGCCTCCGTGATTACCGGCGCACGAGCGCCTGGTGCGCACTGGTCATCGGGGTGGTCATGCTCGCCGCGGGCGTCGTCGTCCCCGCCGGCCTCCTCATCGCGGCGGGCCTGGTCCTCGCCGGGATCGCCGCGCAGCTCCTGGCCCCGGACCGGGACGAGCGCCCGTGAGATGACGCGGCGCCCGAGCCGACGGAAGCCGGTTCGAGCGCCGCGCAGCAGGTCAGGGGTGAGGTACCGCTCCTGCGAGCCGCAGGCCCGGGGACTTGGTCTCATGACCACCGGCCTGCGCCGGTGTGAGGTCCGCCGACACCGGCGGGCACGCTCGCCTCGGACCGCGGCCGGTGGACCGGACGACCGGCCGGCGCGGCGGTGTGCGGTGGGTGTCGCCGCGCCGGGCTTCCTCGAGTTCTCCGCGCCGGTCTCCCGGGTTGCCGATCCGGCATGGACCTCGACCGGGGCGGCCCGGTCGACGAGTTCACGCCCACGGGCCGCGACGCGCAGTCGGTGGCGGGAGGAGCGACGGCGTCCGCCCCCGGGGCACGGAGGTGTGCTCGGTCGCGCTCCACCGATGGCACGGAGAAGACCGGGTGGCGCGGAGCCACTGGGCGGCCCGGCCCGTCGTGCGGCCGGAATGGCCGTCGGGACGGGCCGGGCGGCTCGTCCGCTGTCCTCCCGTCCCTGCGTGGAACGCGCGGAGGGGCCTTGGTGCCGTACGGCACCAAGGCCCCGAAGGAACTGCAACACCATCTGCCGGCCCTAGTACTGCGCCGGCCTTCTCTTTCCGCACGGCCGCCCGATACTCCGACGGGGGTGCGGGGATTGCGGATGCGTTACCGGAGACCACCTGCCTATCGATGTCCTGCGGCACCCGGGCTCGCTCTTCCCACCCGGGCGATCCTGATGGCGCTCCACTCCTCCGTTCTTCCCTCTGAACCAATCGCTTGCAGACGGGAACCGCGTACTGCTTGTCCCGCTGATACCGCGACCGCGTCGGCCGCGGCCCTGCTCACGGCGGCCCCTCACCACTGCGGGCCACCCGGTCCGGTCGTCAGTCCCGTCGCCGCCATACGACCACCTGGCTTCGAAACTCCACCACCGCACCGTCATGCGTGTACCACTGCCCGGCAGTTCGTGTCTGCCAGGCCTTGCTGGATCTCGACTACGAAAGAAATCGTAATCACGCGATCTGCGAATGTCTACTCCAGCAAGCGCAGATTTTGGCGCGTCCGGCGATGAGGTGTCTCCTTGGGCCGTCTGCGCATCCTCGGGGGCGGTCCGCGGCTCGGACCCCGCGCACGGGCGGGCCCCCGGAGCCGGCCGCCGGGCTTGCCGTGATGCCGTCGGCCGGCGCGGCGCCTACGCTTCTCACCCCACCGCCCCGGCCGTCTCCGGTGCTCGTCACCGACGCCCCTGCACCGCGGGGGTACGCACTCCGGAACCGACGGCCCACCCGTTCACCACCGAGGCGACCGTCCACGCCCCCGGCCCGCAGACACCACGCCTGCGCCCCCTGGCCTGTACTGCGGTACCGGGGCCGTGGGCGTCCCGCCCCGCCCGGCGGTAGCGCCACCGCCCGAGCCGCCCGTCCGGACCAGCGCATAGAATGCGATCCCATGCCGAAACCTGACGAGCTGATCGTCGACATCGCCGCCCTCGTGGAGTCCGGGCAGAGCAATCAGATGTCCTTGACCGTGGTCACCGGCGGTGCCGTCGTCACCGGTCGCCTGGCTCCCGAAGCCGTGTGGCGGCAGAGGGTGTCGGAGGTGCTGACGGACTCCGCCCACCTGGGCGATTTCTCCGCCGTCTTCGACACCCCCGCGAAGAAGGACGGCCCACCCACGCATCTGCACTTCCACGTCGCGCGGATCCTTCAGGGCACGGTGGGGATCCCGGAGACGGGCGGTATGTACCGCATCGCGATCGAGGACGTCAGTGCCTGGACCGTGGGCGACTTCAGCTACTCCGACCACTGATCCGCCGCCGCGTCGGGAGCGGCACGCCACATGGTGAGGGCCCTACCGGCATGTGCCGGTAGGGCCCTCACTCCTTCGTCCGGCTCCCGCCGGTCCCGCCGGTCAGTCGGACGAGGGGGCGCCGAGCATTGCGGAGGCCCGCTGCAACGGGCTCTCCATGCGCGCGGGCGCGGCCCCGGGAAGGGCGCGACAGGTGAAGCCGAGCCGGGACATGGCCCGCAGGACCTCACCGGCACTGAAATCGCGGCGGTCCTGACGGGTGACGACCTCGCCGACCTGTTTGACGGGGTAGTGGCGTCGTCCGATGATCACGGACTCGCCGGTGACCGGTTCGGGCTTGACGCCCTTCATCGAGTCCAGCACGCCGCTCCTGGTCAGGTCGAACGGGAAACGGGCGATGACGCAGCGCATGATGCCTCACGGGGAGAAGGGGGGACGGAGGCCGACCGCCGTGAAGCGGTTCAGCGGGAGAGAGCCAGAACACCCAGAGCGTTGCCCTGTTCGTCGACCACGGGCAGGGCCCCGAGCCGACGGTGCCGCATCGCACGCTCGGCCTCGGCCCTCGTGGTCAGCGGCGAGGCGAAGGGAGCGATGACGTCGGCGATGTCACGCAGACAGATCCGGTCCGTGTATCCGGAGCCGTCACGAACGGCCGTGAGCCGGGCCCGGGTGACCAGGCCGGTGCACAGACCGTCGTCGTCGCAGACGACCAGATGCCCCGTACGGGCGGCGGCCATCACGGACAGGGCCACCTCCACGGTCATGTCCTCCCAGACCTGCGGTCCGGCCGCGTCCATGGTGTCGGCCACCGTACCGTGCACGTGGCGGGTGCTCACCGGACGGAACTGCATCTGGACCAGCGTCAAGGGTGCCTCCTACGGAGATGGTCCGGCTTCCTGATCACGAAGGTTCTATGCCGCCGTACCGACGGTCGACTGCCGTACGGACGCGCGGCGCGCCGCCGAGGCGGGACGGCGTCGGCCGCGTGAGGTCGCGCCGCGCTTCTTGGGGCGTTCGGACACGGGTGCGGTGATGACGACCGGAACGCCGGAGGGGGTCTGGGCGCCGGTGATGCGGTGCAGGGCCTCCCCGCCGACGCTGACCTGGGTGGTCTGCGGGACGATGCCGGCCGCTGCCATGAGACGGGTCATGGCGCGGCGCTGGCTCGGAACGACCAGGGTGACGACGCTGCCGGACTCGCCGGCGCGGGCGGTACGGCCGCCGCGGTGCAGGTAGTCCTTGTGGTCGGTGGGCGGGTCGACGTTGACGACGAGGTCGAGGCTGTCGACGTGGATGCCGCGCGCCGCGACGTTGGTCGCCACCAGCACGTTGACGTGCCCGGTCTTGAACTGCGTCAGCGTGCGGGTGCGCTGCGGCTGTGACTTCCCGCCGTGCAGGGCCGCGGCCCGCACCCCGCTGTTCAGGAGGTGCTCGGTGAGGCGGTCGACGGCGTGCTTGGTGTCGAGGAACATGATCACTCGGCCGTCCCGCGCCGCGATCTCGGTGGTGGCCGTGTGCTTGTCGGCGCCGTGGACGTGCAGCACGTGGTGCTCCATCGTCGTGACCGCGCCCGCCGAGGGGTCGACGGAGTGCACGACGGGGTCGCTGAGGTAGCGGCGCACGAGCAGGTCGACGTTGCGGTCGAGGGTGGCGGAGAACAGCATGCGCTGGCCCTCGGGGCGGACCTGGTCGAGAAGGGCGGTGACCTGCGGCATGAAGCCCATGTCGGCCATCTGGTCGGCCTCGTCGAGGACGGTGACGGCGACCTGGTCCAGCCGGCAGTCGCCGCGGTCGATGAGGTCCTTGAGACGTCCCGGTGTGGCGACGACGATCTCGGCGCCCCCGCGCAGCGCGCTCGCCTGCCTGCCGATCGGCATCCCGCCCACCACCGTGGCCAGCCGCAGCCTGACGGAGCGGGCGTACGGGGCGAGCGCGTCGGTGACCTGCTGCGCCAGTTCCCGCGTCGGTACGAGGACCAGTCCCAGCGGCTGCCGGGCCTCGGCGCGCCGCCCGGCGGTACGGGCCAGCAACGCCAGACCGAAAGCGAGGGTCTTGCCGGAGCCGGTGCGGCCCCGGCCGAGGACGTCCCGCCCGGCGAGGGAGTTCGGCAGGGTCGCGGCCTGGATCGGGAACGGTACGGTCACGCCCTGCGAACCCAGTGTGGCCAGGAGTTCCTTGGGCATGTCGAGATCGGCGAAGCCCTCCACGGCGGGAAGCGCGGGAGTGACCGTCTCGGGGAGGGCGAACTCTCCCTGGACCGCGGCAGGCCGGCGGCCGTAACCGCCGGAACGGCTCGAGCCGCCCGAACGGTTCGGGGCCGACGAACCGAATCGGCTGCCACCCCTTCCGGAGTCGGCACCACCCCTACGGGTACGGGCGAAGCGGTCGTTCGTACGTGTGCGGTTCATGCGGAACCTTCCTCGATGCGGCACATATCAAGGAACTTCCCGCAGCGATGAGCAGCACGGAGAATTGCAAGAATGAGCCGGTGGAACGCGGCAGCGAATCTGGCCGGCGGAAAATCCGTCGGGCGCAGGGGCTGGAATGATTGGTGCGATGTGGACGTGGTGTCCGAGCGGCCGCGGCGGTGCGGCCATGGAGGGATGCGTCAGCACCCCTGAAGGGCGATCCCTGTGCGGTGAAGCCCACGGATTCCCTGGTCGTCCTCCGCAGGGGAAACCGTTGCGGAAAACGCAAGCAGCTGGGACCCGCACCCCAAAGGATGCGGGTCCCAGCTACGAAATGCGCGTCAGCGTCAGGCGGGAACGATGTTCTCGGCCGTCGGGCCCTTCTGACCCTGCGCGATGTCGAAGGTCACCTTCTGGCCCTCGAGCAGCTCGCGGAAGCCCTGGGCGGCGATGTTCGAGTAGTGGGCGAACACGTCGGCGCCGCCACCGTCCTGCTCGATGAAGCCGAAGCCCTTTTCCGCGTTGAACCACTTCACGGTACCAGCAGCCATGTCATTTCTCCTTTGGGGCAGTGCATCGAGGTCCGCACCGTGCGGACCCCGTGTCGCCGCGATGATCACCCCATCCGGAAAAGACCGGACATACAAAAACGCTTCCCACGGCATGTAAACCGACTGGAGAGCATTTGAAGTTTCGGGAACCACAACCGCAACTGAGATCGACAGTAGCATGCCTCGACGGCCCGCGTGCGGTGAGGATTGCCACCCCGTTTATTGCAGCAGAGATTCTGTCTGCAAGTTCCGTTAAAATCTCAGCTCTCGGGAACAGGTATTGATTAACCCGAAGCGCAACGTTCCGGGGAGCACGGGGCGTGTTCGGCTCGAGGGCCGTGTCCCGAAGGGTTCCGTCTCCCTCCGGGAGACGGCCGGGAAGAAGGGCCGGCCTGCCGTGCCCCCGGCGGTCGGACCAGGCCCGGGACCGCGATCCTGCCGTCTGCCGTCTGCCGTCTGCCGTCTGCCGTCACGAGCGGACGGTCCGCTGAGGGGGGAGGCGAGCAGACCCGAACACCCGGCGGAGGAGCCGAACGGAGGCCGCTCGCAGCCGAGCGGGCCGAGCCTGCGGAGATGAGGCCGCCTCAGAGGATCACCGAGACCCGGTCGTCCGGCCGGCGATCCGTCACACCCTCCGCGTGGCCCCGGGGTCTCCGTCGCCGCGAGGCGGCCGGCCAGGACCGGCACGAAACCGATCCCGACGCCGGCCCCGCCGTCCCCGGACGCAGCCGGTCCGCAGGCCATCGGCGCATCCGCTTCCGCACCAGCCCGGAAACCGAGTCGGCGTCCGGGCCGACCGAAGCCGGACCGGACGCCGCGTAGCAGGTCAGAGGGCGTTTACCCCCCTGCCACCGGTAGGCCCTGTGGGACTCGAACCCACAACCAATGGATTAAAAGTCCACTGCTCTGCCAATTGAGCTAAGGGCCCCTGGCGATGTTGCCTCCCCGAGCATAGCCGGACGCGGCCGGGACTCCGATCGGGTATCGCCGAAGCGGGTCCGGACGTGTCCCGCGCGGAACGCGGGAGGGCCCGCACGACGGGTGTCGTGCGGGCCCTCCCGGGCGGCCGGATGAGGCCGTGTCAGCCGTTGCGCTTCCAGCGCGGCTTGTCGTCGCGGCGGCCGAAGGAGCCACCGCCACGGTGCTCGTCACGACGGCCGGACGGGCGGTCGTGGGAGCCGGAGTGGAAGCCGGGGCGGTCGCCCTGGCGGTCGCGGTTGAACGGACGGTCGCTGCCGCGGTGGCCGCCGCGGTCGTCACGGCGGAAGCCGGGACGGTCACCGCGGTCACGGTTGAAACCGCCACGGTCGTCACGACGCTCGAAGGAACGCCCACCACGGTCATCACGACGCTCGCCACGGTCACGGTTGAAACCGCCACGGTCGTCACGACGCTCGAAGGAACGCCCACCACGGTCATCACGACGGTCACCGCGGTCCCGGTTGAAACCGCCACGGTCGTCACGACGCTCGTCACGGCGCTCGCGCCGCTCGTACGGCGCCGGGGCCTCCGTACGCTCCGCGCGCTCGGTCCGCTCGACGTCCCGTGCGGTCGGCTGCTCCGGCAGCGCGAGCTCGGCCTCGGCCGCCTCGGCGACCACCGTCTCGACGTCCTCGCCGCGCTCACGCGCGACCCGGGCCAGCAGGCGGTCGGCCTCGTCACGCAGTTCGGAGGCGCGGCGCTGGGCCCGCTCCAGCTCCTTGGTGAGCTGGGCGACCTCGCGCTCGGCCTGCTGCGCCGCGTTGCCGGCCGACTCGGCCTGCACCTCGGTCATCGACCGGGCGCCGGTGATCTCGGCGACCTCCGGCTCGAAGGCTGCGCCGCCCTGGATGATGTGGCGCGTGGCGTCGACGCCCGCGTCCTCCATCAGCCGGAAGATCTGGCGACGCTGGTGCGGCAGCGAGAGGGAGACGACGGTGCCGGTGCGGCCGGCGCGCGCCGTGCGGCCCGCGCGGTGCAGGTAGTCCTTGTGGTCGCCGGCCGGGTCCACGTTGAGGACCAGGTCGATGCCGTCGACGTGGATGCCACGCGCGGCGACGTCGGTGGCGACCAGGACGTTGACGTAGCCGTCCTTGAAGTCGGCCAGGGTGCGCGTCCGCGCGCCCTGCGTCATGCCGCCGTGCAGCGCGTCCGCCTTCACTCCGGCGTCCCGCAGCTGCTCGGCGACGCGGTCGGCGCCCAGCTGGGTGCGGACGAAGATGATGGTGCGGCCCTTGCGGGAGGCGATGGCCGCGGTGACCGGCGCCTTGTCCTTGGGCTTCACGACCAGGATGTGGTGCGACATGGTCGTCACCGCGCCCTGCGCCGCGTCGACCTCGTGCGTCGCCGGGTTGTTGAGGTACCGGTCGACGAGGGTCTTGATCTCGTTCTCCATGGTCGCGGAGAACAGCATCCGCTGACCGCCGGCCGGGACCTGGTCGAGCAGTTCGGTGACCTCGGGCAGGAAGCCCAGGTCGGACATCTGGTCGGCCTCGTCGAGGACGGTGATCTGCACGTTCTCCAGCGAGCAGGCGCCGCGGTTGATGATGTCCCGCAGCCGGCCCGGGGTGGCGACCAGGACGTCGACACCGCGCTCGAGGGCGTAGATCTGGTTGCCCATGGAGGTGCCGCCGCAGACGACCTTCATCTTCAGGCCGAGGACGTCCCCGTACGGCTGGAGCGCGTCGGCGACCTGCATGGCCAGCTCACGCGTCGGCGTCAGGATGACGGCGCGCGGCTTGTGCTTCTCGGTCCGCCCGCCGGCCAGTGTGGCCAGGGTCGGCAGACCGAAGGAGAGGGTCTTGCCGGAGCCGGTGCGGCCCCGGCCGAGGATGTCCCTGCCGGCCAGGGCGTCCGGGATGGTCGCGGCCTGGATCGGGAAGGGGGAGGTCACGCCGTTCTGCGCGAGCTTGCGCACGACGCCCTCGGGCAGGCCGAGGTCGGCGAAGGTGGCCTCGGGGGCCGTCGCCGTCTCGGTGGTGACGTCGGTGGGGGTGTCGGTGTCCTCGGTGTTCTCGGGCACGACGACGTGATCAGTACTGGCGATGGGCATACGAATGCGAAACCTTCCGGAGTCTCTTCGGCACGCGCCCGTCAACTCCGTGATTCGCAGTTCGCAATTACGACCGCCTCGATGCGGTCCACCACGGCAAGGGAGAGAGTACGCGCCACACGGCGCGCTCTGCAGTGGCGCCGGGCAAATAGGATCAAACGATCTGCCACCATACGCACTCGGCCCCCCTGAAAGCAAACCGGCAGGTGAGCGCGGGGGCCGAGGGACGGGGAGGCACGGCAGGAAGGGCTCAGCAGACCGGTTCCCCCGCTTCCGGCGCCGGCTCCCGCTGCGCCAACTGCGCCTCGGGCGAGTGGTGGGCCGACGAGGACGGCTCCGCCTGTGTCGGCTCCGGTTCCACCGACGGCTCGGGCGGCGGCGGGGAGGGCTGCGGCTCCGGCGTGCGCGAAGGCTCCGGGGGTGCGGGGTCGTCGTCCGGGGGCGGCCCCGCGGGCCGGTCCGGCCCGCTGTCGGCCGGTGCGGACCGGCTCGCCCCCGCGGACGGCGAGGCCTCGGCGGACGCCGCCTTCCCCGTCCCGTCCTTCTTCCCCTTGTCCTCGCGTCCCTCGTCCCCGCCGTCCCCGCCGCCCCCGTCGTCCCCGCGCGCCCCGCCGGCCGACGCGACGCCGTACCCGGCACCACCGCCCGGGACCGCGGCGCCACCGTCCGGCGCCTCACCACCCGGCTTCCCCGCGGAGTGCGACGGTCCGGCGGCCCCGCCCGCACCGTCCCCACCCACGCTCATGCAGCCGGCGGCAGCGGCGACGGCCACGGCCGTGGCGGCCAGGCGGACGGGTACGTACAAGCGGCGCACGGGGCCACCTCCGGTTGGAGTGCAGGGTCAACAACCCCAACTCCCACCACCCGCAGGAAGACACGCGAACGGTACGGGGGTGTCGTCCGGATCACGCCCTATCCGTAGCCGAGCGCGTGCAGCCGGGCGTCGTCGATCCCGAAGTGGTGGGCGATCTCGTGCACCACCGTGATCTCCGTCTCGGCGACGACGTCCTCCCGGGACTCGCACATCCGCAGCGTCGGCCCCCGGTAGATGGTGATCCGGTCCGGCAGCACCCCCGCGTACCACTCACCCCGCTCCGTCAACGGAGTTCCCTCGTACAGCCCGAGCAGCTCCGGATCGTCCGCCGGCGGCTCGTCCTCCACGAACACCGCGACGTTGTCCATCAGTCGGGTCAACTCCGGCGGGATCCGGTCCAGCGCCTCGGCGACCAGCTCCTCGAACGTCTCGCGCGTCATCTCCAGCACAGGGCCATTGTCGGGCACGAGCCGTCCGTACGAGTCACGCGCGCGCCCCGCATATCCGGCCATCGGCATGGGCATACGGGACCAATGGCCCGCGTCCCCTCCCCCGTCCTGAACGCCCTCCAGCGCCTCCCCGGGGTCCCGCCGGCCCTCACCCGCCACCGGCGCCCCCGCCGGCCCGCCACCGCGACGCTCACCCTCACGCCGCAGCCGCGCCCCTGGGCGCGCGCGGCCGGTCTCGTCGCCGTGGTCGTCCTCGGCGGCTGGCTCGGTCTGCTGGTCGTCGGCGACGTCCGGGTCCCCGTGGGCCCCATGGACACCACCATGACCCTGCGTCCCTCCGTCACCGGCGGCACGAAGATCAACGTCTCCCCGCTGGGCGCCCTCCAGCTCGACAGCCACATCGCGCCCGTCCGCCTGGACGTGAACGTCGACCAGCTCGACCCCGAGCGCTCCCGGGCCCTCGTCGACCACCCCCAGCGTCTCTCCGGCCTCCAGGACGAGGTCACCCGGGACATCGCCCACGGCGCCGCCGACCTCGCCGTGCGCTCCTGTGTCGCCGTGGTCACCGGCGCCGCCGCCCTCGGCCTCGCCGTCTACCGCCGCCCCCGCCGGGCCCTCGCCGCCGGTGGCCTCGCCCTCGGCCTGCTGGCCGCGTCCGGCGGCACGGCGTACGCCTCCTGGAACCCCGACTCCGTGCTGGAACCCAAGTTCTCCGGCCTGCTCTCCTCCGCGCCCTCGCTCGTCGGCGACGCCCGCAGCATCGTCACCGAGTTCGACGTCTACCAGCGGGAACTGGCGCGCCTGGTCACCAACGTGACCAAGCTCTACGACGCCACCTCCACCCTTCCCGCCTACCGGTCCGACCCGACCACCCTCCGCGTCCTGCACGTCTCCGACATCCACCTCAACCCGGCCAGCTGGAAGATCATCGCCTCGCTGGTGGAGCAGTACCGGGTGGATGTGATCGTCGACTCGGGCGACACGATGGACCACGGCACCGCCGCCGAGAACGGCTTCCTGGACCCCGTCGAGGACCTGGGCGCCCCTTACGTCTGGGTCCGCGGCAACCACGACTCGCTCGTCACCCAGCGCCACCTCGAAGGCATGGAGAACGTCCACGTCCTCGACGACGGCAGGGCGAAGACCGTCGCCGGCCTGCGCTTCGCCGGCATCGGGGATCCGCAGTTCACCCCCGACCGCTCGAAGAGGACGGGAGCCGAACAGTCCCAGGAACTGGCGGGCGCCCGTCTCGCCTCCGCCCTGCGCGACCAGCGGGCCGCCGGCACCCCGGTGGACGTGGCGGTCGTCCACGAACCCTCCGCGGCCCGCGAGGTGGACGGCACCGTGCCGCTGGTGCTGGCCGGGCACATCCACCGCGAGGAGACGGAGGTCATGAAGTACGGCACCCGGCTCCGCGTCGAGGGCTCCACCGGCGGCAGCGGCCTGCGCGCCGTCGAGGGGAAGTACCCGGACCCGATCGAGACGTCGATCCTCTACTTCGACCGCGACACCCGCCGCCTCCAGGCCTGGGACTCGATCGAGCTGGGCGGCCTCGGACTCACCACGGCGGAGGTCAGCCGCCACCTTCCGGAGGAGAACCAGCCGGGCGCGACCACCTCGCCGTCCCCCTCCTCCGGGACCCCGTCGGCCACCCCCTCGACGCCCGCGCCGTAAACCGTTTTGGCGATCCCTCCCCCCATCCCATATGCTTCTCACGTCCCCGACGCGCTGCGAAGCGCCCAGGCGGGCCGATAGCCCTCATCGTCTAGCGGCCTAGGACGCCGCCCTTTCAAGGCGGTAGCACGGGTTCGAATCCCGTTGGGGGCACGCACCACCCTGTGCGACACTGTCGTACGACACGCTTGGTCCTGTGGAGCAGTTTGGAGTGCTCGCCACCCTGTCAAGGTGGAGGCCGCGGGTTCAAATCCCGTCAGGACCGCTGGTGTTTCACGTGAAACGCCACGGCTGGGTAGCTCAGTTGGTACGAGCGATCGCCTGAAAAGCGATAGGTCGCCGGTTCGACCCCGGCCCCAGCCACAGCAAAGGCCCCGATCCTCGATCGGGGCCTTGTTGTGTGCCTCCGCACATGCACCCCGGCAAAATCATTGGCCGCGAATTTTCGCGGGATGAGATCCTGGAGTCCGTATGGCTACGCACTCTGCCCCCGCTTTCGGCCCCCTCGCCTCCCGCCTCGCCGAACTGTCGCTGCGCGACGCGCACCGGCTCGGGCGCAGACTCGAGGGCGCACGCAGGATCCGCAAGCCCGAGGCCCGCGCCGCCGTGTTCGCCGAGATCGAGGCGGAGGTCGCCGGGGCCGAGGAGCGGATGGCCGGGCGACGCGCCCGCGTGCCCACGATCACGTACCCCGAGCAGCTGCCCGTCAGCCAGAAGAAGGACGCGATCGCCGAGGCGATCCGTGACCACCAGGTGGTGATCGTCGCCGGTGAGACCGGTTCCGGCAAGACCACGCAGATCCCCAAGATCTGCATGGAGCTGGGCCGGGGCGTGCGAGGCATGATCGGACACACGCAGCCTCGCCGGATCGCCGCGCGTACGGTCGCGGAGCGGGTGGCGGAGGAGCTGGACACGCCGCTGGGCGAGGCCGTCGGCTGGAAGGTCCGTTTCACCGATCAGGTGAACCCGGACGCCACCTTCGTCAAGCTGATGACGGACGGCATCCTGCTCGCCGAGATCCAGACCGACCGTGAGCTGCGCGCCTACGACACGATCATCATCGACGAGGCGCACGAGCGGTCGCTCAACATCGACTTCCTGCTCGGCTACCTCGCGCAGCTGCTGCCGAAGCGGCCGGACCTCAAGGTCGTCATCACGTCCGCGACCATCGACCCGGAGCGTTTCTCCCGGCACTTCGGGGACGCGCCGATCATCGAGGTCAGCGGGCGCACCTATCCGGTGGAGGTGCGGTACCGGCCGCTGCTGGAGGAGGACTCGCAGGACGCCGACCGCGATCAGATCACCGCGATCACGGACGCCGTCGAGGAGCTGATGGCGGAGGGCCCGGGCGACATCCTGGTGTTCCTCTCCGGTGAGCGGGAGATCCGGGACACGGCGGACGCGCTGACGAAGAAGCGGTACCGGTCGACCGAGGTGCTGCCGTTGTACGCCCGGCTGTCGCACGCCGAGCAGCACCGGGTGTTCCAGCAGCACAGCGGCCGCCGGATCGTCCTGGCGACCAACGTGGCCGAGACGTCCCTGACCGTGCCGGGCATCAAGTACGTCATCGATCCCGGGTTCGCCCGCATCTCCCGCTACAGCCACCGCACCAAGGTGCAGCGGCTGCCGATCGAGCCCGTCTCCCAGGCCAGCGCCAACCAGCGCAAGGGCCGCTGCGGCCGTACGTCGGACGGCATCTGCATCCGGTTGTACAGCGAGGACGACTTCCTGGCCCGTCCGGAGTTCACGGACGCGGAGATCCTGCGCACCAACCTCGCCTCGGTGATCCTGCAGATGACGGCGGCCGGCCTGGGTGAGATCGAGAAGTTCCCGTTCATCGACCCGCCGGACCACCGCAACATCCGCGACGGCGTACAGCTGCTCCAGGAACTGGGCGCGCTCGACGCGGCGCAGAAGGACCCCCGCAAGCGGCTGACGCAGACCGGGCGGAAGCTGGCGCAGCTGCCGGTGGACCCGCGGTTGGCCCGCATGGTGCTGGAGGCGGACAAGAACGGCTGTGCCCGCGAGGTCATGGTCATCGCTGCCGCGCTGTCCATCCAGGACCCGCGGGAGCGGCCCGCCGACAAGCAGACGCAGGCCGATCAGCAGCACGCCCGGTTCCGGGACGAGTCCAGCGACTTCCTCGCGTACCTCAACCTGTGGCGGTACGTCCGCGAGCAGCAGAAGGAGCGCGGTTCGTCGTCGTTCCGCCGGATGTGCAAGCAGGAGTACCTGAACTTCCTGCGGATCCGCGAGTGGCAGGACATCTACACGCAGTTGCGTACGGTCGCCAAGCAGATGGGCATCCACCTCAACGAGGAGGACGCCGCCGACGACCGGATCCACGTCTCCCTGCTGGCCGGTCTGCTGTCGCACATCGGCATGAAGGACGTGAAGGAGTCCAAGGACTCCGGTCCGGGCGCCGGCCGCAAGGACGGCGGACGCAACGAGTACCTGGGTGCGCGGAACGCCAAGTTCGCGATCTTCCCCGGCTCGGCGCTCTTCAAGAAGCCGCCGCGGTTCGTGATGTCGGCCGAGCTGGTGGAGACGTCCCGGCTGTGGGCGCGGGTCAACGCGAGGATCGAGCCGGAGTGGGTGGAGCCGCTCGCGGAGCACCTGCTCAAGCGCACGTACAGCGAGCCGCACTGGGAGAAGGACCAGGCGGCCGTGATGGCGTACGAGAAGGTGACGCTGTACGGCGTGCCGATCGTGGCACAGCGCAAGGTGAACTACGGCCGGATCGACCCGGAGGTCTCCCGGGAGCTGTTCATCCGCAACGCCCTGGTCGAGGGCGACTGGCGGACGCACCACAAGTTCTACGCCGACAACCGGAAGCTGCTGACCGAGGTCGAGGAGCTGGAGCACCGCGCCCGGCGCCGGGACATCATGGTCGACGACGAGACCCTGTTCGACTTCTACGACCAGCGGATCCCCGGACACGTGGTGTCGGGGGCGCACTTCGACTCGTGGTGGAAGCACAAGCGGCACGAGCAGCCGGACTTCCTCGACTTCGAGCGGGAGATGCTGATCCGTGAGTCGGCGGAGGCGGTCACCAAGGCGGACTATCCCGACTCGTGGCGGCAGGGGCCGCTCAAGTTCCGGGTGACGTACCAGTTCGAGCCGGGTGCGGACGCCGACGGTGTGACGGTCCACGTTCCGCTCCAGGTGCTGAACCAGGTGACGGACGAGGGCTTCGACTGGCAGATCCCGGGGCTGCGCGAGGAGGTCGTCACGGAGTTGATCCGTTCGCTCCCCAAGCCGATCCGGCGGAACTACGTGCCGGCGCCGAACTACGCGAAGGCGTTCCTGGAGCGGGCGGTGCCCCTGCAGGAGCCGCTGACCGTGGCGATGGCCCGTGAGCTGAAGCGGATGGTCGGGGTGCCCTTCGAGGCGGAGGACTTCGACTGGTCCCGCGTTCCGGACCACTTGAAGGTGACGTTCCGGATCGTTGACGAGCGTCGCCGCAAGGTCGCCGAGGACAAGGACCTGGAGGCGCTCAAGCTGCAGTTGCGGCCGAAGGCCCGCAAGGCGCTCTCCCAGGCGGCCGCCGCCACGGCGCAGCGCCGGGGTGGCGAGTCGCTGGAGCGCAAGGGGCTGACGGACTGGACGATCGGCTCGCTCACCCGTGTGTTCGAGACCCGTCGTGCCGGTCAGCCGGTGAAGGCGTATCCGGCGCTGGTCGACGACGGCGACACGGTCTCGGTCCGGCTGTTCGACACGGAGGCCGAGCAGGCGGAGGCGATGTGGAAGGGCACGCGCCGGCTGATCCTGCTGGGGATTCCGGTGAACCCCGCGAAGTTCGCTTCCGAGAAGCTGACGAACGCGCAGAAGCTGGCGCTGTCCGCCAATCCGCACGGTTCGGTGCAGGCCCTGTTCGACGACTGCGCGACGGCCGCGGCGGACCGGCTGATCGCCGACTTCGGCGGGCCGGTGTGGGACGAGGAGTCCTACCGGAAGCTGTACGACAAGGTCCGCGCGGAGATCGTCGACACGACGGTCCGCGCGGTGGGCCAGGTGCAGCAGGTGCTGGCGGCGTGGCAGGCCTGTGAGCGCCGCCTGAAGGGCGTGCGGAGCCCCGCCCTGCTGCCCAATCTCCAGGACGTACGGGAGCAGCTGGACGGGCTGGTGCGGCCCGGTTTCGTGACGGAGGCGGGGCTGCGGCGGCTGCCGGACCTGATGCGCTACCTGGTGGCCGCGGACCGGCGCCTGCAGCAGATGCCGACGAACGTGCAGCGGGACACCACGCGCATGGCGAAGGTCCACGAGATGCGGGACGAGTACGCATGGCTGCTGGAGCAGATGCCGCAGGGGCGGCCGGTGCCGCGGCAGGTGCTGGACATCCGCTGGATGATCGAGGAGCTGCGGGTCAGCTATTTCGCCCACGCGCTCGGTACGGCGTACCCGGTGTCGGACAAGCGGATCGTGAAGGCGATCGACGCGGCGACGCCGTGACGGGCCCCGTACACAGGGTGAGTTCGACCAGAGGGCTCCACCTCCTGTAGAGTCCTTCTCGCAGCGCAACGCAGGAACGGCGCCGCGAAATCTGGTCCTGTGGAGCAGTTTGGAGTGCTCGCCACCCTGTCAAGGTGGAGGCCGCGGGTTCAAATCCCGTCAGGACCGCAGCGCAGAGGAGTCCCGCATCCCGCAAGGGATGCGGGACTTTCGCATGAGGGCACCCCCGCGACGGAACCGCGCAGGAGCACGGCGCCCCCGCCAGGACCGCAGCCGACGCAAAGCCCACCCCCCGCAACGGACACGGCTCCGCACACGGGAACGCTCACGACGGATGCCGCACCCCGCGACGGAACCGCGCAGGAGCACGGCGCGCCCCGTCACCCCGTCAGAACCGCGCTCCTGGAGGGCCGGTGACCCGCGGCGGAGACGGCCCTTCCGCGTGCGGGCCGCACGCCCGGCGACCGCGGGCCTCGCGCATGGCAGGGGCCCGGGGGCCCCAGGCCCGGCCCCTCCGTGCGGACGGAGCGCCGTGCGCCTCCCTGCGCCCTCCCCTGCCGCCTTGACGTGTGTCCCTCGCCCCCGGCTACTCCAAGGAGCAGGACACCGCCCCGTGCGGCCCCCTGGAGGCGGCGTATGGCGGCATCGGCCGGGCACGAGACACGGGCGCTGCTCTCTATGCGCACCTGTCGGCCGCGTCGTCGTACCGGCACCTCACCCGCCACCGCCCCGCCCGCCACCGCCTCCTGCGGCCGGGGACGGGCTCCGTGCCCCGCCCCTCGGACACCTCCCGGCCGGCCGGGAACAACCCGGCCCCGACGCCCGTTTCCTCTAGCGCATGTGCCGCATGCTCAACAAGCCGACTGGTATGTGACGGGTGTCACCGCATGAGTTCCGGGAAGTGCGGCACTTACACCTCTCCTACAACTGGTCAATTTAATATGTGCAATTGCACCACTCGGAGAGGTACGCCCCGGTCGGCACACAGACGATCCCCCGCTCGCCCCCGGAGTCCGGCAAGCCCGCGCACAGAGCGCCCCCCGGGCCTCGCCCGGGCCGGGCCGCCCCCTTATGAGCGCACAAAAAGATCGCGCTGGACCCGGCGGAGTCCAGCGCGATCGACGACGCACCCTTGTTCAGCTGCCTGGAAAGCTCTGATCGGCTTGGGCGAGGGGCCTGTTGGGGCAGTCCCCGCGTCGCTTGGAGCCAGGGTTCCCGGGCGCCTCGGCCGGTGGGGGACCAGCCGGTCGGGCCCGGTTCATGCGGTGGTTCAGGCCTCGCTGCGCTGCTGCGGAATGCCCGCGAGCAGTGCGCGGACCTCGGCTTCGCGGTAGCGGCGGTGCCCGCCGAGCGTGCGGATCGACGTGAGCTTGCCTGCCTTCGCCCAGCGCGTGACCGTCTTCGGGTCGACGCGGAACATGGTGGCGACCTCAGCCGGGGTCAGCAGCGGCTCGGCATCAGGGGTGCGAGCGGTCATGAGCGGCCTCCTCGGGAGAACCGAACCTTCTCGGTTCTTTCCTCTAAATTCTGCACCTTGACCCGCGTTGCCCGAAATGGCGGACGCGAGTCGAGTCGGTTATAGGACGAACGGCTTGTCCTCGGCACTACAACTACACCATCTGTCCAGCCACGTCGGCCAAACCGATGGAATTGCCCTCCCAGGTGTTCATCAGCCGCGGAAGCCGATGGACCATGCCATAGCGGACAGTCACGCCACTGTGACGATCAGTCACAGTAACGATCGGGAGTCACCAGACCCCCCAAAAGCGTGCATTGCCGAGATTCCGCCCATTGTCGAGCACATCAGGACGGAAGAGCCCTCCCCGGACTCCTTGTCCTATTTTGGCATGAGGGTGGGCAAGGGGCGCAAGGGCCTTGTAAGTGCGGTCCGTCACGCTTGACGCGCTTGGGGTATACGCCCGGATCGGCGTCCACGTCCGTTCACGGACCCGTACTGACAGGACCTCAGGTACCTCAGGGCGAAGACGAAACCCCAAGAACGGCGTTTGGTCAAACGTCAGTTCGCCGAACGCAGGTCGCGGACCGCCCGCCAGCGCGCCACGAGGCGCCCGTAGGCCTTCCCGGCGCCCTCCTCGTCACCCCGGCGCAGCGCCGCGATCCCTTCGGCCACGTCCGCCGCCGAGCGGTCGCCCTCGAGCGTGCCGGCCGGCAGGGCGTGCACCAGTCCGCCGTAGTCCAGCTCGACCAGCGAGCGCGGGTGGAACTCCTCCAGCCAGCGCCCGACGTCCACCAGTCCGTCGATCAGCAGGCTCTCGTCCACGGCGTCCCGCAGCACCCGCAGCGCCCGTGCCACCCGTCGGCGGGCCTGGACCATGGGGGTCCGGTACCGCAGGGCGGGTTCCTCGCCGGCGGAGCCCTTGACGTACTCCCGCTCGTCGTCCGCGAACAGCACGAACCAGTTGATCGGCACCTGCCAGGTCGCGGTGCGGATCCACGGCCGGGCGTCGGGGTGGTCGGCCAGCCAGCGCTCGTAGTCCCGGGTCGCCTGGTGCCGTACGACCGGGGGCAGGAGGGCGTCCAGGACCGGCAGCGGGAAGTCCTCGGCCAGCTCCCCCAGGGCCTGCCAGCCGCGCAGCCGGGTGCGCCAGGGGCAGACGCGGACCACGCCGTCGGTCTCCAGCACGAACGCGTCGTCGCTCTCGTGCACCGGCACCGGCACCGGCGGGGTGGGCACGAGGTCGGCCAGGGACCGGCGGAGTTCGTCCTGGCAGGAGGGGCGGTCGGGGCGGCGGGCATAGCGGGCCCAGTGGCCGCGTTCCGGTTCCGGGAAGGCGGCCAACGGTTCGTACACGCGCAGGTAGGTCGCGTAGGGGACGATCACCGAGGACACCTTGGGCACGCCTGCTCCCTCCCCCGAGGACCGTCGCGAAAACCTGCCGGGCCCCCGGCCCGGACGGACGGGAAACCCCGCGAACCGCCGCACGCCGGTACTCCGGACGGAGGTGATCCGGGTCACAGTACCGCCGGTGTGCGTCCGAGGATCTAATCTCGTGCCACAGAGCCCCCGCCACCTCCACGGGAGCCGACCCCACCCGCCGCTACTCACTCAGGAGTCACCACAGTGACCGACGTATCGGACGGCGTCCTGCACACCCTGTTCCGCTCGGACCAGGGGGGTCATGAGCAAGTCGTGCTCTGCCAGGACCGCGCCACCGGCCTCAAGGCCGTCATCGCCATCCACTCCACCGCGCTGGGCCCCGCCCTCGGCGGTACGCGCTTCCACCCGTACGCCTCCGAGGAGGAGGCCGTGGCCGACGCGCTGAACCTCGCGCGCGGAATGTCGTACAAGAACGCCATGGCCGGGCTCGAGCACGGCGGCGGCAAGGCCGTGATCATCGGCGACCCGGAGCGGATCAAGTCCGAGGAACTGCTGCTGGCCTACGGCCGGTTCGTCGCCTCGCTCGGCGGCCGGTACGTCACCGCCTGCGACGTCGGCACCTACGTCGCCGACATGGACGTCGTGGCCCGCGAGTGCCGCTGGACCACCGGCCGCTCCCCGGAGAACGGCGGCGCGGGAGACTCCTCCGTGCTCACCTCCTACGGCGTCTACCAGGGCATGCGGGCCGCCGCCCAGCACCTGTGGGGCGACCCCTCCCTGCGCGACCGCAAGGTCGGCGTCGCCGGCGTCGGCAAGGTCGGCCACCACCTGGTGGAGCACCTGCGCGCCGAGGGCGCCGAGGTCGTGATCACCGACGTGCGCGAGGACGCCGTGCGGCGGGTCCTCGACCGGCACCCCCAGGGCGTGTCGGCCGTCGCCGACACCGGGGCGCTGATCCGCACCGAGGGCCTGGACGTCTACGCCCCGTGCGCGCTCGGCGGGGCGCTGAACGACGACAGCGTGCCGGTGCTGACCGCCGAGGTGGTCTGTGGAGCCGCCAACAACCAGCTCGCCCACCCGGGTGTGGAGAAGGACCTCGCCGACCGCGGCATCCTCTACGCACCGGACTACGTGGTGAACGCCGGCGGTGTCATCCAGGTCGCCGACGAGCTGCACGGCTTCGACTTCGACCGGTGCAGGGCGAAGGCGTCCAGGATCTTCGACACCACGCTCGCCATATTCGCGCGTGCGAAGGAGGACGGGATTCCGCCGGCCGCCGCGGCCGACCGGATCGCCGAGCAGCGGATGGCGGAGGCACGCCCGACGCGATGACGCGTACGGGGAGGCCCGAATCGGGGCACCTTCGTACATGTGTGCGGTACCCGTCGGGGGACACTTGGAGAGAACTCTCACTTCTCCCGGCGGGTCGATCGCCGATAAGTGGTTAAAATCGCGTTTGACCAGCGAGGACGGGGCACCTCGAAGGTCCTGGGCGCGGGCACGTCATGCGGGCGACGTACCGGATGGGCGTGGGCTCAGGTACCGTGGAAGCCCTACGGACCGGTCTCTCCGCGGAGAGTCCGTTCTGGACCATGAACGCGTGTCAAGACTCTGGGGCCGTCGAGCCCCGTCGTTGAGGGGGTCGAGCCATGGGGCGCGGCCGGGCCAAGGCCAAGCAGACGAAGGTCGCCCGCCAGCTGAAGTACAACAGCGGTGGGACTGATCTCTCACGCCTGGCCGAGGAGCTGGGCGCATCGCCATCGAACCAGCCACCGAACGGTGAGCGTTTCGAGGACGATGAGCAAGACGACGACCTGTACGCACGGTACGCCGACCTCTATGAGGACGACGACGAGGACGAGGGCGACCCGTCCTCGCAACAGCGTCGCGGCGCTTGACCTTGCGCTGAACACCAGCCCGGTCGGTGACTCCGGTCACCGACCGGGTTTAGTGCTGCCTCGGCTGCTCCGACGGTCCTGACCGCCCGGTGCACCGCCCGCACGTTCACCGCGCGGGCGGCACGCCGTCGCTCACTTCGCGTATTCACCGACAAGGGCCGCGCCCGTGGTGTGCTCGTCGCGGTCGGTGATCCCACCGGCCACCCAGGCGTCCACCCCGCGGTCGGCCAGCGTCGCCAGCGCCACGTCGACGGACTCCTGCGGCACGATCGCGATCATGCCGACGCCCATGTTCAGCGTCTTCTCCAGCTCCAGCCGCTCGACCGAACCGGTCCGGCCGACCAGGTCGAACACCGGCGCGGGGGTCCAGGTGGAGCGGTCCACGGTGGCGTGCAGTCCGTCGGGAATCACCCGGGCCAGGTTGGCCGCGAGTCCGCCGCCGGTGACGTGGCTGAACGCGTGCACCTCGGTGGTGCGGGTCAGGGCCAGGCAGTCCAGCGAGTAGATCCTGGTGGGCTCCAGGAGCTCCTCGCCGAGGGTGCGGCCCAGCTCGTCGATCCGGGCGTCCAGGGCGAGCCCCGCGCGGTCCAGCAGCACGTGGCGGACGAGGGAGTAGCCGTTGGAGTGAAGTCCGGAGGACGCCATGGCGATCACCGCGTCACCCGTGCGGATACGGTCCGCGCCGAGCAGCCGGTCGGCCTCCACGACGCCCGTACCGGCCCCGGCGACGTCGAAGTCGTCCGGACCCAGCAGACCGGGGTGCTCGGCCGTCTCACCGCCGACCAGGGCGCATCCGGCCAGCACACAGCCCTCCGCGATGCCCTTGACGAGGGCGGCGACACGCTCGGGGTGGACCTTGCCGACACAGATGTAGTCGGTCATGAAGAGCGGCTCGGCACCGCACACCACGATGTCGTCCATGACCATGGCGACCAGGTCGTGGCCGATGGAGTCGTAGACGCCCATCTGCCGCGCGATGTCGACCTTGGTGCCGACGCCGTCCGTGGCGGAGGCGAGCAGGGGCCGCTCGTAGCTCTTCAGGGCGGAGGCGTCGAAGAGGCCGGCGAACCCGCCGAGGCCGCCGAGGACCTCGGGGCGCCGGGTCTTCTTCACCCACTCCTTCATCAGCTCGACGGCGCGGTCGCCCGCCTCGATGTCGACGCCCGCCGCTGCGTAGCTGGCACCAGTGTTCTGGGACATGACTGTGAGAGCTTTCGTGTCGTCCGTCAGGGCTTACGGGCGGCGGATCGCGTCGACCGAGGCCGGGGCGGCGGTGCCGGCGGCCAGCTCGGTCTCCAGGAGCTGCTTGCCGAGGAGCTCGGGGTCGGGCAGCTCCATCGGGTACTCGCCGTCGAAGCAGGCGCGGCACAGGTTCGGCTTGGCGATGGTGGTCGCCTCGATCATGCCGTCGATGGAGATGTACGACAGGGAGTCGGCTCCCAGCGAGGTGCCGATCTCGTCGATGGTCATACCGTTGGCGATGAGCTCGGCGCGGGTGGCGAAGTCGATGCCGAAGAAGCAGGGCCACTTCACGGGCGGCGAGGAGATCCGGATGTGGACCTCGGCGGCGCCCGCCTCGCGGAGCATGCGGACCAGGGCCCGCTGGGTGTTGCCGCGCACGATCGAGTCGTCGACGACGACCAGGCGCTTGCCCTTGATGACTTCCTTGAGCGGGTTCAGCTTCAGGCGGATGCCGAGCTGCCGGATGGTCTGCGAGGGCTGGATGAACGTACGTCCGACGTAGGCGTTCTTCACCAGGCCGGCGCCGAAGGGGATGCCGGACGCCTCCGCGTAGCCGATGGCGGCCGGAGTGCCGGACTCCGGGGTCGCTATGACCAGGTCGGCCTCGACCGGGGCTTCCTTCGCGAGCTTGCGGCCCATCTCGACCCGCGAGAGGTACACGTTCCGGCCGGCGATGTCGGTGTCCGGGCGGGCCAGGTACACGTACTCGAAGACACAGCCCTTGGGCTTCGCTTCCGCGAACCGGGAGGTGCGCAACCCGTTCTCGTCGATGGCGACGAACTCGCCCGGCTCGATCTCGCGCACGAAGCTCGCGCCGCAGATGTCGAGGGCGGCGGACTCGGAGGCGACGACCCAGCCGCGCTCCAGACGGCCGAGGACCAGCGGGCGGATGCCCTGCGGGTCGCGGGCCGCGTACAGGGTGTTCTCGTCCATGAAGACGAGGCTGAAGGCACCCCTGACCTTGGGGAGGACCGCGTGCGCGGCCTGCTCCACGGTCACCGGTTCGCCGTCGGCGGCGCGCTGGCCGGCCAGCAGGGCGGTGATCAGGTCGGTGTCGTTGGTGGCCGCCACCTTGGGGGCGCGGCCGTTCTCCTTGGGGAGTTCGGCGACCATCTCGGCGAGCTGCGCCGTGTTGACCAGGTTGCCGTTGTGGCCGAGCGCGATGGATCCGTGCGCGGTGGCGCGGAACGTCGGCTGGGCGTTCTCCCACACGGAGGCGCCCGTGGTCGAGTAGCGGGCGTGTCCGACCGCGATATGACCCTGGAGCGAACCGAGAGATGTCTCGTCGAAAACCTGGGAGACCAGGCCCATGTCCTTGAAGACGAGGATCTGGGAGCCGTTGCTGACCGCGATTCCCGCGGATTCCTGGCCCCGATGCTGGAGGGCGTAGAGCCCGAAGTACGTGAGCTTGGCGACCTCTTCGCCCGGAGCCCAGACACCGAAGACGCCACAAGCGTCCTGGGGGCCCTTCTCGCCGGGGAGCAGGTCGTGGTTGAGTCGTCCGTCACCACGTGGCACGCCATCGAGTGTAGGCGAGATCGGCCACTGGTCCGAATGCGGGATACGGCCCCGGCTGTGGATCAGCGTTCGGCGACGGCCTGCACACTGGTGCCGTTTTCGCTGGTCAGCGTGAGGGTTCGGCCGTCGATCGCGTAGTCCACGGTGCCGTTGAACAGCTTCGTCAGCGCCTTCTCGCCGTCCATGAGTGAGTCTTCGCACATCATTCGGGTCAAGGCCGGCGCGCCGAGGGTGATATGACCGTCGCGCACGGTGGCGTCGGCGTTCACGTGGTTGCAGCCGAGGCGGCCGGAGACGGTGCCCTCCCTCCGGTCGAAGGTGAGGTGGGCGCGCTGGTCGACGGCGGGCGTGGTGACGGTCCACCTGGTGCCGTACAGCGGGCTGTCCTCGGCCCTGCTCAGGCGCACGGTGTCGCCGGACTCGGTGGTGAGGGTGAGGCGTTCGTCGTCCACCTCGGCCTTCAGGGCGCTGCCGGAGAGCGTGCGGGAGAGGGCCAGTTCGACGTCCATGGACATGTCGTCGCAGCCCATCTCGGTGGCCGCGGTGTCGCTGAGCGTGATCCGGTCGCCGTCGACGGCGGCGTCGGCGCTGAAGGTGTTGCAGCCGTAGCTGCCCTCGGCCCGGCCGCTGTCGTCGAGGGTGAGGTGCGCTCCGTCGGGGGCGCGGCGGGCGGTGCCGTCCACGGTGAGGCCGTCGATGCTCCAGCGGACGCCGGTGACCGGCTGCTGCGCCCCGGCGGTGTCGCTGCCGGCGCCCGCCTCCTCGCTACCACAGGCCGCCGCGAGCGGGACGACGAGCACGGCGAGGGCCGTCAGGGTCATGCGTTGCCTGTGCTTCCGCCTGTACATGCCGATTCGACGTGGGCGGGAAGCAGGTGGTTCCCCTTCCCCGGACTCATCCCAGCAGCGGCAGGTACGGTCCGAGATCCGCCCGCTCCCCGCTCGCGCTCACCTTCGCGCCGGCCACCGCGTCCTGCCAGGCCGTCCGTCCGCCGGCCAGCCGGATCCAGGTCAGCGGGTCGGTCTCGACGACGTTCGGCGGAGTGCCCCGGGTGTGCCTCGGCCCCTGCACGCACTGCACGACCGCGTACGGCGGGATCCGCACCTCCGTGGAGCCGCCGGGGGCCCTCACGGCGAGCGCGTCGGCCAGCAGCCGGGTGCAGGCGGCCAGGGCCTGACGGTCGTACGGGATGTCGAGGCCGGGGACGGCGGCGTTCAGGTCGTCGGTGTGCACGACGAGCTCGACGGTGCGGGTGACGAGGTAGTCGGCCAGCGGCAGCGCGCCCGCGCCGGTGGGGAGCAGCCGGTCGCCGGGGGTCTCGTCGAGGCGGGCGGTGAAACGCCGCTCGGCGTCCGCGAGGTGGGCGTCGGGGTCGGGGTGGTCCGCCGCGAGCCGGCGGGCGGTGCCGGCGATGGCGTCCGCGTCGGCGGCGACGGCGGACGGCCAGTCGGGCAGCCGTCCGTCCTGTCGCGCGGGCACGGGCTCCTCCAGCAGCCGGTCCACGGCCGTCAGCGCCGTCCCGATGTGCGCCACCAGCTCCCGTACGGTCCAGTCGCCGAGCCGCGTCGGCAGCGCGAGCTGCCCGGGGGTGAGGGCGGGCACGGCCGCCCGTACGTTCCCGAACTGCGCCAGTACGGCGGCACGGGTCTTGACGGGGTCGTAGGAACGGGCGCGCTTCTTGGCCGGGGGCATGGGGCGAGCCTATGCGGGAGGGCCGGCCGTGTGCCGAAGCCCCCGGCCGGCGGACCGGGCGGGGGCTTCGTTCCCGTGCGGGAAGGGTGCGGGGTCAGGCCAGCAGGGCCGGGATCGTGGCCTCGTGCGTCTCGCGCAGCTCGGCGAGGGTGAGGGCGAACTCGCCCTGGACCTCCACCGTGTCGCCGTCGACGACGCCGACGCGGGTGGCCGGGAGGCCGCGCGCGCCGCACATGTCGTTGAAGCGGACCTCCTCCGAGCGCGGCACGGCGACGATCGCGCGCCCCGCCGACTCGGAGAACAGGAAGGTGAAGGCGTCGAGCCCGTCGGGGACGACCAGGCGCGCGCCCTTCTCCCCCAGCAGCGCCGACTCGACCACGGCCTGGATCAGCCCGCCGTCCGACAGGTCGTGCGCGGAGTCGATCATGCCGTCGCGGGACGCGGAGACCAGGATCTCGGCGAGCAGGCGCTCACGCTCCAGGTCGACCTTCGGGGGCAGGCCGCCGAGGTGGTCGTGGACGACCTGCGACCAGGCCGAGCCGCCGAACTCCTCGCGCGTGTCGCCGAGGAGGTACAGCAGCTGGCCGTCCTCCTGGAAGGCGACCGGCGTGCGGCGGGTCACGTCGTCGATGACGCCGAGGACCGCGACCACCGGGGTCGGGTGGATGGCGGCCTCGCCGGTCTGGTTGTAGAGCGAGACGTTGCCGCCGGTCACCGGGGTGCCGAGCTGCTGACAGCCGTCCGCCAGCCCGCGTACGGCCTCGGCGAACTGCCACATGACGGCCGGGTCCTCGGGCGAGCCGAAGTTCAGGCAGTCGGAGACCGCGAGGGGCTTGGCGCCGGTCGTGGCGACGTTGCGGTACGCCTCCGCGAGGGCCAGCTGCGCGCCCGCGTACGGGTCGAGCTTGGCGTAGCGGCCGTTGCCGTCGGTGGCGATCGCGACGCCGAGGCCGGACGCCTCGTCGATGCGGATCATGCCGGAGTCCTCGGGCTGGGCGAGGACGGTGTTGCCCTGCACGAAGCGGTCGTACTGCTGGGTGATCCACTGCTTGGAGGCCTGGTTGGGCGAGCCGACCAGCTTCAGGACCTGGTCCTTCAGCTCCTCGCTCGTCTCCGGGCGCGGCAGCTTGTTCGCGTCGTCCGCCTGGAGCCCGTCCTGCCAGGACGGACGGGCGTAGGGGCGCTCGTACGTCGGTCCCTCGTGGGCGACCGTGCGCGGGTCGACGTCCACGATCTTGCCGCCGTGCCAGAAGATCTCCAGCCGGTCACCGTCGGTCACCTCGCCGATGACGGTGGCGATGACGTCCCACTTGTCGCAGATCTCGAGGAAGCGGTCGACCTTGTCGGGCTCGACGACCGCGCACATGCGCTCCTGCGACTCGCTCATGAGGATCTCCTCGGGGGAGAGCGTCGAGTCGCGCAGGGGGACGTCGTCGAGGGTGACGCGCATGCCGCCGGAGCCGTTGGAGGCCAGCTCGGACGTGGCGCAGGACAGGCCGGCCGCGCCGAGGTCCTGGATGCCGACGACCAGCTTCTCCTTGAACGCCTCCAGGGTGCACTCGATGAGGAGCTTCTCCTGGAAGGGGTCGCCGACCTGGACGGCGGGGCGCTTGGAGGGCTTGGCGTCGTCGAAGGTCTCGGAGGCCAGGATCGAGGCGCCGCCGATGCCGTCGCCGCCGGTCCGGGCGCCGTACAGGATGACCTTGTTGCCCGCGCCGGACGCCTTCGCGAGGTGGATGTCCTCGTGCCGCATGACACCGATGGCACCGGCGTTGACCAGGGGGTTGCCCTGGTAGCAGGCGTCGAAGACGACCTCGCCGCCGATGTTGGGCAGGCCCAGGCAGTTGCCGTAGCCGCCGATGCCGGCGACGACGCCCGGCAGGACGCGCTTGGTGTCGGGGTGGTCCGCGGCGCCGAAGCGCAGCGGGTCCACGACGGCGACCGGGCGGGCGCCCATGGCGATGATGTCGCGGACGATGCCGCCGACGCCCGTGGCCGCGCCCTGGTAGGGCTCGACGTAGGAGGGGTGGTTGTGCGACTCCACCTTGAAGGTGACCGCGTAGCCCTGGCCGACGTCGACGACACCGGCGTTCTCGCCGATGCCGACGAGGAGGGCGTCGGACTCGGGGGCCTTCTCGCCGAACTGGCGGAGGTGGACCTTGCTGCTCTTGTACGAGCAGTGCTCGGACCACATGACGGAGTACATGGCGAGCTCGGCGCCGGTCGGGCGGCGGCCGAGGATCTCCACCACCCGCTCGTACTCGTCCTTCTTCAGGCCCAGCTCGGCCCAGGGCAGCTCGACGTCGGGGGTCGCGGCCGCGTGCTCGACCGTGTCCAGTGGCGTCCGGCTCATGCGTTGACCAGCTTCTTGAGGATCGAGGTGAAGAACGGCAGGCCGTCGGTACGGCCCGTACCGATCAGCGACTCGACGGCGTGCTCGGGGTGCGGCATCAGACCGACGACGTTGCCGGCGGCGTTGGTGATGCCGGCGATGTCGTTGAGCGAGCCGTTCGGGTTGAAGTCCATGTAGCGGAACGCGACGCGGCCCTCGGCCTCCAGCTCGTCCAGCGTCCGCCGATCGGCGACGTAGCGGCCGTCCATGTTCTTCAGCGGAATGTGGATCTCCTGGCCGGCCGTGTAGTCGGTGGTCCAGGCGGTGTCCGCGTTCTCCACCCGCAGCTTCTGGTCGCGGCAGATGAAGTGCAGGTGGTCGTTGCCCAGCATGCCGCCGGGGAGCAGGTGCGCCTCGGTGAGGATCTGGAAGCCGTTGCAGATGCCGAGGACGGGGAGTCCCGCCCTGGCCTGGTCGATGACGGTGTCCATCACCGGCGAGAAGCGCGCGATGGCGCCGGCGCGCAGGTAGTCGCCGTAGCTGAAACCGCCGCAGAGCACCACGGCGTCGACCTGCTTGAGGTCCTTGTCCTTGTGCCAGAGGGCGACGGGCTCGGCGCCGGCGACGCGGATCGCGCGCTGGGTGTCCCGGTCGTCCAGGCTGCCCGGGAAAGTGACGACGCCGATACGAGCGGTCACTTCGCGGCCCCCGCGACTTCCTCGACCCGTACGGTGAAGTCCTCGATCACGGTGTTGGCGAGGAAGGATTCCGCGAGATCGTGGATACGGGCGAGCGTGGCCTCGTCGACCGGCCCGTCAACTTCCAGTTCGAATCGCTTTCCCTGACGGACGTCCGAGATCCCCTCGAAACCCAGCCGCGGCAGTGCGCGCTGCACCGCCTGGCCCTGGGGGTCGAGGATCTCCGGCTTGAGCATGACGTCGACTACGACGCGTGCCACTGGCACTCCCGGTGTGTGGTGCTGAGCAGGTCCCTTCAGACTACCCGTACAAAATTTCTACGCGAGTAGAGTTGGAGGAATCTACGTGACCGCCATCACGGTTCGGCATCCCGGGGAGGCGCCAGGGAAAAGATCCGGGAAAGTTCTCCGCTCGCCCGCACACCCCTATTGCGCTCCGGACGCGCGGAGAGATTTAGTCGAGCTTCACAATGCAATGCCGGGCACTGTACAAATGAATTGTCATTAGCGGATACTTTGCCCGATTACAGGCGGACAGCCGACATCTCGGCGATGTCCCGGCACGTCATCACGGACGTCCGGGCGAGAGGTGTCGCACGAAGGGACCGATATTCGTGGCGCAGAAGGTCGTGGTCACTCTCTTTGACGACATCGACGGCTCGGAAGCGACGGAAACGATCGCCTTCGGACTGGACGGCAAGTCGTACGAGATCGACCTCAACGAAACCAATGCCAGGGAGCTGCGTGCGGCCCTCGAGCCCTACGTGGACGCCGGCCGCAAGCGGTCGCGCTCCGGCAGGGCGTACCGGCAGACGGAGGTCGCCCCGGACCCGGCCGCCGTGCGCGCCTGGGCACAGGCGAACCGGATGGACGTCCCCGCGCGCGGGCGGATCCCCAAGAGGGTCTACGAGGCGTTCGCCGCGGCGCGCTGAGCCGGCCGGGCGACCCGCCCCGACGGCCGGTCACCCGTCCCCCTCGGCAACCGACTTGCGCAGCACCCCCGCTGATCAGCTAGAGTCTGGAGCACGCCGAGGGGCGAGGCCGAAAGGTCCGGCTCACGGAGTACTTGCGGGTGTAGTTCAGTAGTAGAACATCCCCCTTCCAGGGGGAAGGCGCAGTGTGCAATTCCTGTCACCCGCTCTGCACCGCCGTACCGACCACCGTTGTGGATCAGGTAGGCTGGTGCACGCGCCGATCGGTGAGAGCCGGTCGGAGGCAATGCGGACGTAGCTCAGTTGGTAGAGCGCAACCTTGCCAAGGTTGAGGTCGCGAGTTCGAGCCTCGTCGTCCGCTCTTCGCTCAAAGGCCCCGGTCATCGACCGGGGCCTTTGTCGTGCCGTTCCCCGAGGGTCCCTTCTGACATTTGTCATGTCCGGCGATGACACCCCGCACTGCCGGACCGTCCCGGCCGCCGGGATGCTCGAAGCATGGAAGCGAACGAACACGAACACGAGCACGTGATCGAGGTCACGGGTCTGCGACGTGTCTACGGGGGCGGGTTCGAAGCGGTCCGCGGGATCGACTTCTCGGTGCGGCGCGGGGAGGTCTTCGCCCTGCTGGGCACCAACGGTGCCGGCAAGACCTCCACCGTCGAGCTGCTGGAAGGGCTCGCCGCCCCGGCCGGCGGGCGGGTCCGGGTGCTCGGCCACGACCCGTACACCGAACGCGCCGCCGTACGGCCCCGCACCGGCGTGATGCTCCAGGAAGGCGGTTTCTCCTCCGAGTTGACCGTCGCCGAGACCGCCCGGATGTGGGCGGGGTGTGTCAGCGGGGCCCGCCCCGAGCGGGAGGTGCTGGCGCTGGTCGGGCTGGAGGCGAAGGCCGGCGTCCGGGTGAAGCAGCTCTCCGGCGGCCAGCGGCGCCGCCTGGACCTGGCGCTCGCGCTGCTCGGCGACCCCGAAGTGCTCTTCCTCGACGAACCCACCACCGGGCTCGACGCGGAAGGCCGCCGGGACACCTGGGAGCTGGTGGGCGCGCTGCGCGACGGCGGTACGACCGTGCTGCTCACCACGCACTACCTGGAGGAGGCCGAGAACCTCGCCGACCGGCTCGCGATCATGCACGAGGGGCGCATCGCCGCCACCGGCACCCCGGCCGAGGTGACCGCCTCCGAGCCGTCCCGGATCACCTTCGAACTGCCCGAGGGATACTTCGTGGGCGACCTGCCGCCCCTCGCCGAACTGGGCGTGAGCGACCACACGGTCGACGGCCGGACCGTCCGGCTGCGCACCCGCGAACTGCAGCGGGCGGCCACCGGACTGCTGATGTGGGCGCACGGCGCCGGAGTGGAACTGCGCCGGCTGGACGTGCGGTCGGCGTCCCTGGAGGAGGCGTTCCTCGGGATCGCCAAGGACGCGTCGGCGGGGACGCCGGCGCCGAAGGAGTACGCGGCATGAGCACGACCACGACCACACCGGCGAGCCGGATGACCGCCCTCGCCCGCGCCGAACTGACGCTGCTGGGGCGGAGCAAGGGCACGCTCGTCGCCGCGCTGTTCATCCCGCTGGTGATGCCGCTCAGCGTGCGGTCGGCGGCCGAGGAGATGGACCTCGCCGAGGTGGGACTCACCCCCGGCGCCGTCGTGCTGCCCGCCGCCGTCGGTTTCTCCCTGCTGTTCGCCGTCTACTCCGCCCTCGTCGGGGTCTTCGTCGTCCGCCGCGAGGAACTCGTCCTCAAGCGACTGCGCACGGGCGAGCTGCGGGACGCCGAGATCCTCGGTGGGTCCGCGCTGCCGTCCGTGCTCACCGGGCTGGTGCAGTGCCTGGTGCTGACCACGGCCTGTGCGGTGCTGCTGGACATGTCCGCGCCGTCCGCGCCGCATCTGGCCGTCATCGGCCTGCTGCTGGGGCTCGTGATGTGCGCCGCGCTCGCGGCCGTCACCGCGGCCTTCACCCGGACCTCCGAGAGCGCGCAGGTCACCCCGATGCCGCTGTTGATCGTCTCGATGCTCGGCTCCGGCATGTTCGTCCCGCTGGAACTGTTCCCCGACCGGCTGGCCTCCGTCTGCGAACTGCTGCCGCTGACCCCGGTCGTCACCCTGGTGCGCGGCGGCTGGACCGGCGACCTGTCGGCCTACGAGGCCCTCGGCGCCCTCGTGACGGCGGTGGCCTGGACCCTGCTGGCGGTGTTTGCTGTACGGCGGCGGTTCCGCTGGGAGCCGAGGCACTGACGTACGCGAGGGCGGGAGAGACGGGACATGGGCAGGCCGGACGGCTGGTGGGGGCGCAAGAGCACACCGGCGAAGGTGGAGACGTACACGAGGTGGTCGTTCCACTCCATCTGCCTCTGCGAGATGGCCGCGATCGGTCTGCCGGCCTTCGGGCGGGTGGGAGGACGGTTCGCACTCGTGCTGTCGCTGCTGGTCGCGGCGCACTCCGTGCTGGGCATGGCAGTCGTCTCCCGGGCCCTGGACTGGACCCTCGGACGGCGTCCCCAGCCCCTGCGGCTGCTGTGGACGCTCGGCGTCCTGACCGTGGCGCTCGCGGTCGCCGCCCTCGCCGTCGCGGAACACGGGCCGCCCGGTGACGACGTCGACGCCGCCGCCGGCTCGGTCTTCGGGGGCGTGCTCTGCTTCGGCGCGGGCACGATCGCACTCGGGGTGCGCGACCGGCGGCGCGTCCTCGCCGTCGTCGGCGGGTTCGGGGCCGGAGTGGCCCTCGTGGCCTGGCCGCTGGGCATGCCCGGTCCCGTCGCGCTGGGAGTGGCCGGGATCGTGCTGGCCGGCGCCGGCTTCCTCGCCTTCACCGCGGTCTTCTCCGTCTGGCTGCTCAACGCCGTCTACGAACTCGACGAGGCGCGCGAGACCCGTGCCCGGCTCGCGGTGGCCGAGGAGCGGCTGCGGTTCGGACGGGACCTGCACGACGTGATGGGGAGGAACCTCGCCGTGATCGCGCTCAAGAGCGAGCTGGCCGTCCAGCTGGCGCGGCGCGAGCGGCCCGAGGCGGTGGAGCAGATGATCGAGGTGCAGCGCATCGCCCAGGAGTCCCAGCGGGAGGTGCGCCACGTGGTGCGCGGCTACCGGGAGATCGACCTGGAGACCGAACTCAGCGGCGCGCGGGGGGTGCTGAGGGCGGCCGGCATCGACTGCGAGGTGAGCGGCGAGACGGGTGGGCTGCCCACCGAGGTGCAGTCGGCGCTGGGCTGGGTCGTGCGGGAGGCGACCACCAACGTGCTGCGGCACGGGGACGCGAGGAAGTGCACCGTGTCGGTGCGGATGCCTGAGGGGCGCGTGGTGTTGACGGTGCAGAACGACGGGGCCGCGGCCCGGTCCGGGACGGCCGGTCCGGGAGGCGTGGGCGGCTCGGGCCTGGCGGGGCTGCGGGAGCGGCTGGAGGCGGTGGGCGGCACGCTGGACGCCAAAGGCCTCGGCAAGGGTGTGTTCCGGCTGGTCGCGGAGGTTCCGCTGACGGCGGAGCCGGTGCTGGAGGTCGCGTCGTGACGGACGTCGTCCGCCTGCTGCTCGCCGACGACGAGCATCTGATCCGCGGGGCGCTGGCCGCCCTGCTGTCCCTGGAGGACGACCTCCTCGTCGTCGCCGAGGCGGCCACCGGGCCGGAGGCGCTGGCGATGGCGCGGGCGCACGCCCCCGATGTCGCCGTGCTGGATCTGCAGATGCCCGGCGCGGACGGTGTGAAGGTCGCCACATCCCTGCGGGCGGAGCTGCCCGACTGCCGGGTGCTGATCGTGACCGGTCACGGGCGGCCCGGACACCTGAAACGGGCACTCGCGGCGGGTGTGCGGGGGTTCGTCCCCAAAACCGTCAGCGCCCAGCGGCTCGCGGAGATCATCCGTACGGTGCACGCGGGAAACCGTTACGTCGAACCGGAGTTGGCCGCCGACGCGATCGCCGCCGGGGACTCCCCGCTGACCTCGCGCGAGGCGGAGGTACTGGAACTCGCGGCGGACGGGGCGCCCGTGGCGGAGATCGCGGAGCGGGCCGCGCTGTCCCAGGGGACCGTGCGGAACTACCTCTCCTCGGCCGTCTCGAAGCTCGGGGCGGGCAATCGCCATGCGGCGGTCCGTCTCGCACGGGAGCGGGGTTGGGTATAGTAGGTGTCGCGCCACGGCGCATGCGAACGTAGCTCAGTTGGTAGAGCGCAACCTTGCCAAGGTTGAGGTCGCGAGTTCGAACCTCGTCGTTCGCTCGGATCAGGGCCCCGGTCATCGACCGGGGCCCTCGTCGTGCGGCCCGGAGGCGCTCAGCTCCAGGTGGTGCCGGTCAGGCGCTCGTACGCCTCCACGTACTTGGCGCGGGTCGCCTCCACGATGTGCTCCGGCAGCGGTGGCGGGGGCTGCTCGCTCCTGCGGTCCCAGCCCGACTCGGCGGAGGTCAGCCAGTCCCGCACGAACTGCTTGTCGTACGACGGCTGCGCCCGGCCCGGCTCCCACTGTTCGGCCGGCCAGAAGCGGGAGGAGTCGGGGGTGAGCACCTCGTCCGCGAGGACCAGGGTCTCGCCGTCGAAGCCGAACTCGAACTTGGTGTCCGCGAGGACGATCCCCCGGTCGCGGGCGATGTCCCGGGCGCGGGAGTAGGCGGCGAGGGTCGCCTGGCGCAGCCGGGCGGCGGTCTCCGCGCCGACCCGGCGCGCGACCTCCTCGTAGGAGACGTTCTCGTCGTGCTCGCCGACGGCGGCCTTGGTGGCCGGGGTGAAGATCGGGGCGGGCAGTTCGGAGCCGTCGACCAGGCCCTCGGGGAGGGCGAGGCCGCAGACCGTGCGGGACTCGTCGTACTCGGCCAGGCCCGAGCCGGTGAGGTAGCCGCGGGCCACGCACTCCACCGGGACCATGTCCAGGGACGTGCAGACCAGGGTGCGGCCCGCCCAGTCGTCGGGGGCGCCGGCCGGCGGCTCGGTGCTCAGGACGTGGTGCGGGAGCAGGTCGGCGAGCTGGTCGAACCACCACAGGGAGAGCCGGGTGAGGACCCGGCCCTTGTCGGGGATCTCGGTCGGCAGCACCCAGTCGTAGGCGGAGATGCGGTCACTGGCGACCATCACGAGGTCGCCCGCCTCGCTCCGGTACAGCTCGCGCACCTTGCCGGTGTGCAGATGCACCAGGCCCGGAACCTGGATCGGCTCGGGCTTTTCGACGAATCCGGACACGGTTTCTCCCTGTGGTTCTGACCAAGTGACTCGATTCTCCCGTATGCGCGGGTCGGACCGCGTACGGGGTGTCGACGGACGGGTCAGTCGCGTTTGCAGATGCGGTCCAGGAGATTGGCGGTGGCGCGCTGGACGCGGGGGTCGGTGTGGCCCGGGCGGTCCAGGGCGGGGGACCATGCGAAGGTGCCGGAGGCGAAGACCCAGGCGCCGGAGGGGGCCCGGTACAGGGACGTCTCCTGATGGCGTCGGACGCCCCGGCGGTCGGTGTACGGGGAGTGGGCGAGCAGCACGCGCTCCTCGTGCTCCGGCAGCGGGGTGCGCGGGTAGTAGCGGTCGGCCTCGGCCGCGACCATGCCCTCGATGCCGTCGCCCTCGTACACGCCGGTCGCCTCCCACATCCAGTGGCCGGCGTTGCGGACGATCAGCGGATGCGGCTCCGGGACGGGACCGGCGTACTGGATGCCCAGCAGCTGCTGCTCGGCGCGGTCCTGCTCCCGCCACAGCGTGGGTTTGCCCGGGCCCTGGCGCTTGCGGCAGGTCAGCAGGCGGGCGGGACCGGCCGGGGAGGGGGCGAGTTCCACCTGCCAGTACATGGTGTTGGCGGAGAGGAAGACCAGGGACGTGCCGTGCTCACGGGCGTCTTCCACGGCGGTGCGCATGGGCACCGACCAGTACTCGTCGTGGCCGGGGAAGACCAGGCCCCGGTAGCGGGCGGGGTCGATCCGGCCGGCGTGCAGGTCGCGGGCGTCCGCGTAGGCGAGGTCGTAGCCGTAGCGCTCGGCCCAGCGGATGACGTCGTAGGCGTGGCCGACGTGCAGCGGGAGGCCGGCGCCCGCGTACGGGCGGTCGAAGGAGACGGTGGTGGCGGCGTCCGCCTCGCCGAGCAGCCGGCCCTGCTCGTCCCAGGCGTGGTAGAGGCTCGCGCCGGTGCGGCCGTCCTCCGGGTACAGGTTGTACGCCTGCCAGGTGACGTCGGGCAGGACCAGGAGGAGGTCGGCCGGGCGGTTGTCGCGGACGGTGAACGGGATGTGCGAGCGGTAGCCGTCGGCGGTGGTGAGGACGGCGACGTACGCGCCGACGCTCCAGTACGACGGGACCGGCAGCCGCCAGGACAGCCACCAGTGGTGGCAGGAGACGGTGCGGTCGGCGGTGAGCGGCGCCGGCTGCACGATGCCGGAGAGGCGGGGACTGGAGGTGATCTTGGTGGCGCCGTGGCCGCCGTAGTGGCCGATGCGGTAGACGTCGACGTCGAACGGCTGGGGCGGGTCGACGGTGATGTGGAAGTCGATGGACCCACCGGGGGCGACCGCGCCGGTGGAGGCGAAGCCCTTGATCTGGCGGTGCACGTCGTCGGCGGCACGGGGCCCGACGGAATCGGAGGCACGGGGGGCGGGGATCCTCAGGCCGCCCTGTCTCGGGACACGGGCGGCGGCGGCCCGTTCCGCGTCCGTGTAGGGCTCCGGTTCCACGTACCAGGGGACGACCCGGCCGCTGTCGTCGAAGTACGTCTCGCTGCCGCGCAGCCACGGGAGGGGGCCCTGTCCGAAGGGATCGTTCACGGCGTGTGCCAGTGCTCCCGACTCCCAGCGGCGGATCTGCTCCGAACCCATGGTCGCTCCCCTCCCTCGTGCCCCCGTCGCGGTGCGGTGCGGTGCGGTGCGTGGTGCTGTCCGGCAGTCGGCTGGCGAACGGTACCTGTCGCCACTTATGTGCTTGTCGTATGTCGCGCGCTCTTGCCAGTGAGCGCGAACGGTCCAAGCACATCACATTGAGCGCGTACTACGTCACCGTTCGTTTTGAATTGACCGAAAGCGGAAGGGTGAGTTCTGGGGCTCCGGGGCAGGGAGCGGGTCGTCGGCTCAGACGAGCCGTACGGGCTTCTCGGGGCGTATGCCCTGCCGGGTCAGCCACAGCCGGAGGGCCGCCGGATCGCCGTCCTCGATGAGGGTCAGGATCCGGGGGGAGAGGTCCGCGGCGCGTACACCGCCGAGGAGCAGCGTGGGCCCGTCGAGCCAGTCGAGTCCGGGGACGGCGCCCGCGGTGTCCATCGCCGCGCAGCAGACCATCGCCGCGATGTGATCGACGAGCAGTTCCCGGCCGGCGCGCGGGGGCTGGAGGGGGAAGAGGGGGAGCGCCCGGTCGTCCCGGAGCGGGTCCGGGGCCCGGTCCGTGCGGACGCCGGAGACGGGGAGCGCCACCGCCGCCTCCTCCCGGGCCAGCTCGGCACTCAGCCGGGCGGCGAGAGCGGCACTGCGGGGGGTGGCGGCGGCCAGGTCCTCGTCGTCGGGGGCGGGAGCCGACGGCAGAGCGGGAACGGGTTCCGTGGACGGCGTGGGTGCGTGGGCTTCCGCGGGGATGGTCAGGTGGGTCAGGACCCGGGAGAGGGTGGGGGCGCCGGGGGCGAGGGGTCCGCCGGGCGCGGGAGGGACGTGGAGGGCGTCCAGGACGCGGTGGAGGCGGGCGGTGTCGGTGCGCCACTTGCGGTCGACGACCTCCTCCGGATAGTCGCCCCAGTGCACCGGGCACCAGTCCGGACCGGCTTTCGCGGGTCCGCCGTGGAAGAGGCGGGCGGCGAGGAGCGACGTGGCCTCGTCCACCGTGCCGGGCTCTTCCAGCAGGTCGCACGCCGGACGCTCGCCGAGGCGGGAGGCGAAGCCCTCCGCCAGCCGGTCCCGGCGGGACAGCTCGGTCAGCGCCGCCACCACTCCCGCGTTGAGCCGCGAGGGCCAGCGGCCCATCCGCCAGGCCGGCAGCGCGACCCGGGTGAGCAGCCGGTCCCAGCCCGCGTACGCCAGACCCACCTGCTCCTGGGCGACGATCCGCAGCCCGTAGTCCACGGCCTGGGCGCGCTCGGCCGCCGCCGCGGCGACCCCGCGCTCCATCTCCACGGCGTGCCCCCGGCAGCCGCGCAGCAGCAGGAGGGTGACCCGGCCGACGCCCGCGAGCACCCCGCGGGCCACCGGCCCCCGGCGGGGCGCCGAGGCCACGGCCACCGCGGCGTCCAGCCCCCGCACGAAGCGCCGGGCGGCGGCTATGTCCGGGTGCGCCGAAGGCCCCGTACCGGCGACGACCGGGGCGAGGACCGCGCGCAGCTCGCCCACGCGCATCCACCACAGGAACGGGGAGCCGATCACCAGCACGGGCGCCGCGGCGGCCTTGCCCCGGACGGACCGCCCCGCACCGGCCATGTCGCCGTGCTCCTCGGCGGGCGCAGGGCCGTGAGCCGGGTGGGTGCGGTCCTCCAGCCAGCTGTCGCAGTCCGGGGTGAGCGCTATCGCGGAGGGGGCGGGGACGTCGAGCCGGTCGGCGAGGTCGCGCACCAACCGGTACAGGTCCGGGGCCGCGTCCTCGGCGATGGGGACCGTGGGGCTCATGGCGGGCCGGGCCCGCGCGACGACCAGGGCGACACCGGTGGCGACGAGCAGGACCAGTACCGCGATCGGTGTGAGGAGCCGGCGGGCGAGGTCCCAGCCGCCGCCCGGCAGGTGGCCGGTGGATCCGCCGACGAGCAGGATCACGGCGACGGCGGCCGGCAGCAGCGCGACGGCCAGCGCCCGGCTCCGGACGCGCAGCACGGCCAGCGCGTGCGACCGCGCGGTCCGCGCGCCCCCCTCCGCTCCCGTTCCGCTTCCGCTCATGGCCCGACCTCTCCCCCTCCCGGCGGTCGTGATGCTGTCCCGGCGTTGTCCACTCCCCCACTGTGGCACCCGCCACCGACATCGCAATGCCGATGGGCCAAGTGCCGGAACGCTTGCGCGGCACCATAGTTGGGGCCCCGGCTGTCGTCAGCCGGATGGCGCATCGCTCACCCGATGGAATGGCTTTGGGGAGAGGTGGAGGACGGACGGCAGGGGTCAGGCCCCGGCTCCTGAGACGGATCCGGGGCCTGCGGGGTTCATCGGCGCCGGGAGCGGACCGGCCCGTACGGCTACGCCTCCCGCGCCGCCTTCGCCGCGATGTCCGTGCGGTGCCGGGAGCCGTCGAGGCCGATGCGGGACACCGCCCGGTAGGCGCGGTCGCGGGCCTCGGTGAGGTCCTTGCCGGTCGCGGTGACGGACAGCACGCGCCCGCCCGCGCTGACGACCGCGTCGCCGTCCCGCTTCGTCCCCGCGTGCAGCACGTACGCGTGCGGGGCGTCCTGGGCGGCGACCTCGTCCAGGCCCGTGATCGGGTCGCCGGTGCGCGGGGCGCCGGGGTAGTTGTGCGAGGCGACGACCACGGTGACCGCGGCCTCGTCGCTCCAGCGCATCGGCTCCAGGTGGGCGAGGCTGCCGGTGGCGGCGGCCATCAGCACACCGCCCAGCGGGGTCTTCAGCCGGGCCAGGACCACCTGGGTCTCGGGGTCGCCGAAGCGGGCGTTGAACTCGATCACGCGGACCCCGCGCGAGGTGATCGCCAGACCGGCGTAGAGCAGCCCGGAGAACGGGGTGCCGCGGCGCCGCATCTCGTCCACCGTCGGCTGGAGGACCGTCTCCACGACCTCGTCGACCAGCTTGGGGTCGGCCCACGGCAGCGGGGAGTAGGCCCCCATGCCGCCGGTGTTCGGACCCTCGTCGCCGTCCAGCGCGCGCTTGAAGTCCTGGGCGGGCTGGAGCGGTACGACCGTCTCGCCGTCGGTGATCGCGAAGAGGGAGACCTCGGGGCCGTCGAGGAACTCCTCGACGACCACGCGCGCGCACCCCCCGGCGTGCGCGCGGGCCGCCTCGATGTCGTCGGTGACGACGACGCCCTTGCCGGCCGCGAGCCCGTCGTCCTTGACGACGTACGGGGCGCCGAACGCGCTGAGGGCGGCGTCGACCTCCTCGGGCGTCGTGCAGACGTAACTGCGGGCGGTGGGCACGCCGGCCCCCGCCATGACGTCCTTGGCGAAGGCCTTGGAGCCCTCGAGCTGCGCGGCCTCCTTGGAGGGGCCGAAGACCGGGATGCCCGCGTCGCGCACGGCGTCGGCGACACCGGCGACGAGGGGCGCCTCCGGGCCGACCACCACGAGGTCGGCGCCGAGCCGGGCGGCCAGCGCGGACACGGCCGCACCGTCGAGGGCGTCGACCCGGTGCAGCTCGGCGGCCTCGGCGATGCCGGCGTTGCCGGGGGCGCAGTGCAGCGCGGTGACGTCGGGGTCGAGGGACAGGGAGCGGCACAGGGCGTGTTCGCGGGCGCCGCTGCCGATGACGAGGACCTTCACGGGGTCAGCCTAACGGGAGACGGCGGGCTCGCCTTGTGCGGGCCTCCGAAGGAGGGGGAGGACGCCGTTCGTGCGTTCCTCCGAATCCCTAGTCGTTCGTGAACTCCTCGACGACCGTCGCGCCCAGCTCTCGGACGAGCAGTTCCTGCCCGGAGAGGGCGGACTCGTCCAGGTCGGGATCGTCGTCCTCGGGGACGTCGTCCTCGGGCGAGACGGGGGGCGGCGGCTCCGGGGCGGACGGGCGGGGCGCCGGGGCGGGCGCGGAGGCCGCCGGGGCGGGCGCGGAGGCCGCCGGGGCGGGCGCCGCCGGCTGCGCGGGCGCGACGGCCGGGGCGCTCGGCGGGGGCGCGGAGGGCCGCTGGCCGCCACCGGGACCGCCGTACCCGCCGCCACCGCCGGTGCGGCCGCCGGCGGGCGCTCCGATCGGGGCCGGCGCCGACGTGCCTCCCCCGCCGCCGGACGGGTCGACGACCGCCTCGATCCTCCACTGCACGTTGAACTGTTCGGCCAGCGCCTGACGCAGTACGTCCTCGCTGCCGCTGCTGAGGAAGTTGTCCCGCGCTCCGGCGTTCACGAAGCCGATCTGGAGCGTCGTGCCGTCGAAGCCGGTCACCTGGGCGTTCTGGCTGAGCAGGATCCAGGTGAAGCGACGACGGTTCTTGACCGTCTCCAGGATGTTCGGCCAGAGCGTGCGGGGGTCGAGCCCGCCGCCGGCGCCCGAGGGGGCGGGCGCCGCCTGGGGAACGGACACCGCCTGGGGAGCGGACACCGCCTGGGGAGCGGGCGCGGGAACTCCGGCGGGGGCCGGGGGCTGCGCCCCGCCCGTCGGGGCGGCGGTGGGCCAGCCCCCCGGCCGACGGCCTCCGCCGGCGGAGGCGGCGGAGGGCCAGGCGCCGGGGGCACCGGGGGCGGGCGGAGCACCGGAGGGCGCCGGGGCGGGCGCCGGGGGCTGCTGAGCCGGCGCGACGGGAGAGGCTGGAGAGGGGGTGGTGGGGGTGGGGGCCGCCGGACCCGGCCCCCGCACGGCGGCCCGGGCGGCGGCGGGACCGCCCCCCGGTTCGACGGAGCCCTGTCCCGGCGCTCCTCCGTGGACCTCCGGCCCGGGGACGTACGCCACGGCGGGCGCACCGGCGCCGGCGCCGCCCGCGGAGAAGTTCGCCCCGCGCTCGATCCGGTCCAGCCGGGCCATGACCGAGCGCTCGTCGCCGTAGGCGGCCGGCAGCAGCACGCGCGCGCAGATCAGCTCGAGCTGGAGGCGCGGCGAGCTGGCGCCGCGCATCTCGGTGAGCCCTTCGTTGACGAGGTCGGCGGCGCGGCTGAGCTCGGCGGCCCCGAAGGCGCCGGCCTGTGCCTGCATCCGCTCGATCACGTCGGCGGGGGCGTCGATGAGCCCCTTCTCGGCGGCATCGGGAACGGCGGCGAGGATGACGAGGTCCCGCAGCCGCTCCAGCAGGTCCGTGACGAACCTGCGCGGATCGTTGCCGCCCTCGATCACCCGGTCCACGACCTCGAAGGCGGCGGCGCCGTCGCCGGTCGCGAAGGCCTCGACGACGGAGTCGAGCAGCGAGCCGTCCGTGTACCCCAGCAGGGAGGTGGCCATGGCGTACGTCACGCCGTCCTCGCCCGCGCCGGCGAGGAGCTGGTCCATGACGGACATCGAGTCACGCACGGATCCCGCACCGGCCCGCACGACGAGCGGCAGCACGCCCTCCTCGACCGGGATGTCCTCCTTCCCGCACACCTCGCCGAGGTAGTCCCGCAGCGTGCCGGGCGGCACCAGCCGGAACGGGTAGTGGTGCGTACGCGACCGGATGGTCCCGATGACCTTCTCGGGCTCGGTGGTCGCGAAGATGAACTTCAGGTGCTCCGGTGGCTCCTCGACGACCTTGAGCAGCGCGTTGAAACCGGCCGACGTGACCATGTGGGCCTCGTCGATGATGTAGATCTTGTACCGGCTGCCCGCGGGCCCGAAGAACGCCTTCTCCCGCAGGTCACGGGCGTCGTCCACACCACCGTGGGAAGCGGCGTCGATCTCGATGACGTCGATCGAACCCGGTCCGTTGCGCGCGAGGTCCCGGCAGGACTGGCACTCCCCGCACGGCGTCGGGGTCGGGCCCTTCTCGCAGTTCAGGCACCGCGCCAGAATGCGCGCGCTGGTCGTCTTGCCGCATCCGCGCGGACCGCTGAACAGGTACGCGTGATTGACCCGGTTGTTCCGCAACGCCTGCTGCAACGGGGCGGTGACATGCTCCTGCCCGATGACCTCGGCGAACGACTCCGGGCGATAACGGCGGTACAGCGCGAGAGACGACACGCCTACGAGGTTATAGGCGCGCACCGACAACCGGGCCGGACGTCCGGAACGCGAGCGCCCCCCACGCACCCGCCAGAGCCGACCTACCCTTGCTGCCTTCCGGCCCTGGGGGAGTTCAGTCAGATAGCGCCGCGTGAGGGGCTACGCAGAGGTTACCCCATGTCGCGGGTGAGGAACGAGTTCGCGAGCACTCCTCTCGGTCATGTAATGTTCCCACCGGAGGATTCGCCTAGAGGCCTAGGGCGCACGCTTGGAAAGCGTGTTGGGGGCAACCCCTCACGAGTTCGAATCTCGTATCCTCCGCCAGTGCCTCACCGGGCACGATGTCGAAGGCCCCGCTGCTTGCAGCGGGGCCTTCGACGTTGTCGCCTCGGTCCGTCGTCGGCGGCTCCCAGATCGCGTCGCCGACTTGCTGCGCGACCTTCCGCAGCATGGTCCCGGTCACGTGCAGGTACCGGGCACGCATCAGGGCCGCTCCGCCGGGCTCCCAACCCATGATCGAGTCGGCCACGACGTCCGGGACGCCAAGGATCAGCAGCACGGTCGCGGCGGTGTGGCGAGCGTCACGAAGACGTCCGTTGGGTACGCCGGCATCTCGGAGAAGTCGCTTCCGGACAGGGAAGTCGGTGTTCGGACTGAGCGGTCCGCCGGTCGGCGAGGCGAACACGCACCCCTTGCCCTCCCAGTCCGTGCCAGCAGCAAGCCGCTCCCGCTCTGGTCCTCCTGGCGCTGACGGAGAATCTTGTTCAGCGGATCGGGCAGGCAAATGGTGCGCCGTCCGGCCCGGGACTTGGTGGGCTTGCGCTCACGCCGGGTC
>NZ_JAHWZY010000036.1:0-64932 GCF_041380215.1 Streptomyces pimonensis | reverse complement strand
TCGCAGGTCAGCTCAGCGATACGAGACCGGGAAAACCGTAAAACGCGTCGAGACCCTCACTGAACATATCCGCTTGAAACGCCTCAAAGGTTAAACGCCAAGCTGAGAGCCTGTGATCGGATAATCCCATAGAGCGCGGCGGCCAGAACCCCTTGTTCTGGGTCGGTCTCCAGGGAGCCGATGCCTCGTGCCTCGGCGTACACGAACTTCTTGCCGTCCTTGCGTGTGACGACTGTGAACGGACCGTTCACGCCCGCGTTGTCCTCACGGTCGAGCGGCATGACCTGGATCTCGACGTTGCGCTTCTGTCCGATCAGCAGCAGATGCTCCAGCTGCCCTCGCAACACGGCCTTACCCCCGTAGGGGCGTCGAAGGAGTGACTCGTCGAGCACGAAGCTCAGGAAGGGCGCTGGCTGTCGGTCGAAGATGTCCTGCCGGGCCAATCGTGCTGCCACACGCTGTTCTGTGGTCTCTTCGTCCAGCGGGGGGCGCCTCATACCGAGCAGCCCCCTCATGTACTCCTCGGTCTGGAGCAGCCCGTTGAGGACGGGCATGCTGTACGAGACGAGCTCAACCGCCTCCTTCTCCAGCGTCGCCATCCCCTGAAAGAACACCGGATACTGAGCCCGCTCCACCTCCTCCTTCCACAGGCACAGCAGCCCGCCGGCCCCCAGCACCTCATCCGCCCGCTCGATGGTCCGGGGCGACGGAATCCTCCGCCCTTGCTCGAACGACGCGACCGTGGCCGCCGAGTACCCGATCCGGCTCCCGAACTCCGCCCGGTCCAACCCCTCCCGCAGCCGCAGCGTCTTCATGGTCTGCCCGAACGCGGCGACCACGCCCCTGCCGCCCCCGTCCTCGGGGCGGCACGCACCGCCACCGCCGTCGTCGCTCTCCCACCCGTCCCCGACGCTCACGACCGTTCCGCCGTCCCCGCCGCCCGCCAGGGCGTCCGCGCCCGTACGCTTCGTCATCGACCACCGCCTTCTCCGGCCCAACGCGCCCGCCGGGGACGTCGTCACGCCGCACGCTTCGTACTCGCGCCGACACACCGCGTACAGCGACCCACGTCGGTGCGTCACCACTGGTCACGCCACGCCACCGACGGGACCGTGGTCGGCATGACGAACAACCCCGCAGGCCTCACCGGCCCCGGCCGACTCGCCGCCCCCGCCCCTCACTTGCACAACACCCCACCCGGACCCGCGCCGGCGTCCCGCACCTTCGGGATGTGCTTCACCTCCACCCCGCGCGGAGCGCGTCTCGCCCGTCACCTCGCCGCCGTCCGCCTGGACGCCTGGGGCATCCCGTACGGCACCCACGACCACGACGCGATCGTGCTGATCGTCGCCGAACTGGCGGCGAACGCCGTGCTGCACGGCCACGTCCCCGGCCGTGACTTCCACTTCCGCCTCACGCTCCTCCCCACCGGGCCCCGCTCCACCACCGTCCGTATCGAGGTCACCGACACCCGGGGCGAACGAGTCCCGCCCCGACCGGGCGACGCCCGCCCGCAGGAGGACCCGTCCGTCACCGAAACCGGCCGGGGCCTCCTCCTCGTCACGGCGCTCGCCACCCGCTGGGACTGGCGCCCCCGGCCGCATGGTCCGGGCAAGACGGTCTGGTCGGAGTACGAGATCGCGGCCGGACGAGTGGCCTTGTGATCGCGAGTATCGGACGGGTACGTACCCGTACCCGTCCTCTGGTGGTCCAGTACGAAGGAGGCATCATGTCCGACGCCAACGTCCGCATCCCCGCCGAGGCCCGGGACAGGCTCGCCCGTATAGCTTCCTCCGAAGGCATGTCCCTGCGGGGCTACCTCTCGCACCTCGCGGAGACGCTGCTCACCCCCGAGGAGCGTGCGGAGAGGGCCGAGCAGGCCCGCGCCGCCCTGCGCGAGTGGAACGGCTACGGCCCGAGCGCGAGCGAACGGGCGGCTCTCGACGCGGAGCTGGACCGGCGGTTGGGCGAGGCGGGCGTCAGGTGACGGCCGAACCCCTGCACATCGTCCTCGACGACACCGCTATGGTCGCGGCCGGTAAGGGCGACGCGCTCGCCTCCCGGCTGATCCATCGTGCCCATACCGAGGCGGGCTGGTTCCTCTACGCCCCGGCCTGCGCCCTGGTCTCGGCCGACCGCGTACGGCCGGGCACCTCGCCGCACTCCCCGGCATCACCGTCCTGGAACTGGACCTGCCCGCCGCGCTCGCCGTGGCCCGCGGGACCTCCTGGGCCCCGGCCCACACCCGGTACGTCGCCGAGCCCACGGCGGAGCGGCCGAACGGTGCGGTCATCGCCACAACCGCACCCGAAACGTGGAAGGGCCAGTCCGTACGCCTCATCGACCTCGGTCCCTGACCGCTCGCCCCCGACAGGCACGCACCGCATGGAGACGACCGCGCGTGACTTCACCCGGAACGCCTCGAAGTACCCCGCCGCGGCCGAGCGTGGTGAGCGGATCACGGTGACCAGGAACGGGCGGCCGGTCGCCGTACTGTCGCCGGTCACGGAGGAGTCCGTACCCGATCACCCCGCGGACCCGATGGGCGACGACGACATTCCCGTGTTCCACAGCGGCTCCAGGACCTGCTGACCGGGCACGCCGCGTTTCCGGCGGGGAGGCGTTCGCCGGATGTGAGAGAACCGCGGGGCGTGGTCGGACCCTCCTCGTAAGGTGGTCCGTGATCGATTCGGATCACGGGACGACTCGGGAGACGGGGGCCGCAGCGCGTCATGAGACCCGTACTCGCCGCGCAGACACTGCGCGACACGACGGTCGAGTACCTGACGACGACGTTCGCGCTGGCCGATCCCGACACCCAGGACGTGCCGGAGGACTTCCTCCCCCCGGCCGACGGGCTCTTCCGCGGGCCGTACCTGCGCATCCGGCGGCCCTTCCGGACGGCGCAGAACGGCTGACAGCGCCACCTGGACCGGTACCCGGCCGACTTCCCGCCGCCGTACGCCCACCAGGCCGAGGCGTTCGCGAGACCGACCAGCAAGGACGGGCACCCCCCGGCCCACGCTGGTGACCACCGGCACCGGCGCGGCAAGACCGAGTCGTTCCTCATCCCTGTGCTCGACCACTGCCGACGGGCGAAGGAAGCGGGGAGGCCGGGCCCCGCCACGTCGCGCTCAGGCCACGACCAGGAGGACCGGGTGGAGCACGCCCAGGGATCCCGTGACGAGGCCGACGCCGCACTGGACCCGGTTGAGCTTCTGGCCCAGGCCGAGCAGCGCGAAGGTGACGGCGAGGCTGCCGAGGAGCAGGGGGATCGCGATGCCGAGGAGGCCGGCCGGCACGACGGCGACCAGAGCGGCCGTGCCGAGGACGAGGGAGACGGGCCCGTAGAGGGTGGCGGGGCTGTCCGCGGATCCGGCGGCCATGGTGGCTCCTCGTTCGAGGCGGTCGGCTCGTCGCCGTGCGGGTGACGGCGCCTGCACCGCCAGCATGGCACATCGGGCCAGCTATTTGAACACGTTCAAAAGGGCGGTAGGGTGGCCCCCTACGAAGGGCGGGGCTGATGAGGATCGTGATTCCCGGGGGGACCGGGCAGGTGGGAACCGTCCTGAACCGTGCGCTGAGCGCGGCCGGGCACGAGGTCGTGGTGCTGACCAGGCGGCCGGGGGCGCCGGGTGAGGTGTACTGGGACGGCAGGACGCCGGGGCCGTGGGCCGACGTGATCGACGGCAGCGACGTCGTGATCAACCTGGCCGGCCGCAGCGTGAACTGCCGCTACACCCCCGCCAACCTCCGCGCCATGATGGACTCGCGGGTGCTGTCCGCCCGGGTCGTGGGCGAGGTGATCGGCGCCGCGGCGCGCCCTCCGCGGGTCTGGCTCCAGATGAGCACCGCCACCGTCTACGCCCACCGCTTCGACGCACCCCACGACGAGGCCACCGGTGTGATCGGCGGGGCGGAGCCGGGTGTGCCGGGCTACTGGTCCCACAGCGTCGACATCGCCAAGGCCTGGGAGCGCGAACAGGAAGAGGCGGCCACCGGGCGCACCCGCAAGGTGGCCCTGCGCTCCGCCATGGTGATGAGCCCCGACCGGGGCGGGGTCTTCGACGTCCTGTCGTGGCTGGCCCGGGTCGGCCTGGGCGGGCCGGTCGGGGGCGGTGCGCAGTACGTGTCGTGGATCCACGACCACGACTTCGTCCGGGCGGTGGAGTTCCTGGTCGACCGGGACGACCTCACCGGTCCGGTGAACCTGGCGGCCCCCGAACCGCTGCCGCAGCGTGCGTTCATGCGCGACCTGCGCGAGGTGTGGCGTATGCCGGTGGGGCTGCCCGCGACACGGTGGATGGCCGAAGTGGGTGCGTTCGCGCTGCGCTCGGACACGGAGCTCCTGCTCAAGAGCCGTCGCGTCGTTCCCGGCCGGCTGCTCGAGGCGGGCTTCGGCTTCGCGTACCCGAGGTGGCCGGAGGCGGCCGGTGATCTGGCGCGGCGCCGACGGGAAGGGCGCAGGGGCGCGAGCAGTGCGCCGCACTGATCCCGCGCCCGGCCGCCGCGCCGAGACCCTGCCCGCGCCCGGCTGACGGCAGGAGGGGCAGCGGGGCCGTCCGCTGCTGTTCGTCGCCGCCGGCGGCGCCGGTGACGCACTCGCCGGTGACGCACCCGTCGTCACCCGGAAGGGCAGGGCGCGACCGGCGCCGGGCCGCTCGCCGTGACCCGGCGCGGTCCGTCACTCCTGAGCGGGCAGGGCCAAGATCGCCTCCGTCAGGCAGGCGGCGGCGTCCTCGTCCTCCGTCACGCAGATGAGGAAGGGCTCGACCAGTTCGAGGAGCGCGCTGCCGGAGACCTCCTCCAGGAGGTTGAGCCGGTCCAGCAACAGGGGTGCTCGGTCGAGCAGTCCGGGAAAGCACTCGCCGATGTCCTCGGGCGCCTGCGCTCCGGGGCAGAGCGTGCTGCCGAGCAGCTGTGGATGCTGTGTCAGGGCGCGGTCCAGGGCTTCCTGGACGGCCTGCACGCCGGTCTTCACCGCGGTGGGATCCGGGACGGCCAACTCGGTTTCGGGAAAGACCCAGTGGCCGATGTCGCTGCCGTCGCGCTCGTGGTCCCGGGCGGTCCTCTCGATGGTCCCGGCGTTGGCTCCGAAGAGGACCCACCATGTCGTCCCGTCGCCGTAGTGGTCCTCGGCGATCTCCCACAGGGTGTTCCCGCGTGCCACGGTGTGGGTCTCGTGGCGTGTCCGGTCCTTCGTGTGTCCGGCCGACGGCCTGGGCGGCCGGTCCCGGTCCTCCGTGGCCGCTGCCTGACTCGTGGCCAGCAGCATCGAGCCGGCCGCCAAGCCGCTGATGATGCTCAGAGTCAGACCGCGGCGGCGTATGTGCCGCATATCTCGCCTCCCGGATGAGCGCACACTGTGACGAACTCTCACGCTAAGTCGCATCGGGTGGCGCGGCGCGGCCACTGGGCCGATCAGTCGACGGGCCGTGCCGGCCGGGTCCGCCGGGTCCGCCGGGTCCGCCGGGCCCGGCCGGCACGGCCACGTCGTGCAGGACCGTGCTGGTGAGGCCCTGGACGGAGGGTCCGAGGGCGGCCGTGGTGCCCTGGCCGGTCCGGGTGTCCCCGTGACTGCCGGTCGAGGACGTGGACGACCGGTCCGCCCGGCGGGCTGGGATGCCGCTCGTCCGGGTCCCGGGCCCGCCCGCATGCGCCGTCGGCTTGTGGCGGTGGACGTCGAGGCGCTCGAAGCAGTCGTCCCGGGGCGCGGTGGGGGCGGGCGAGGGGCGTCTCCTTCGGGTGCGGGAAGCGCACCTTGCGTTCATCCGGTGCCGGCGTCAGGTGCCGAGCGAGCGGCGCGTGACCCGGGCCAGGTGGTCGGTGAAGACCTCGCGGGCGTCGGGGGTGAGGGTGCGCAGGGCGACCAGCGCCGTGACGGCGACGTCGCACAGCTCCGACCGGACGTCGTCCCAGGTGTGGGTGGTGCCCTTGCGCGGGTTCTGGCCGGTCGCGCCGATCACCGCCTCGGCGACCTCACCGACCTCCTCGGACAGTTTGATGATCCGCAGCAGCAGGCCCTCCCGGCCGTCGGCCGGACGGTTGGCGTCCAGCCAGCCGCACAGGTCGTCGATGGAGTCCCAGAGGCCGTCGGCCGGGGGCGGGGGCGGGGGCAGGTGGTCGCTCATGGGCGCCGAGCCTGGCACACGGCACCGACAGGCCCCGGCGCCGAGTCGGCGGCTTGCCTTCGCCCTAGTGTTCCGGGGCATGGAGACCACACGGACACTGGGACGCAGCGGTATCGAGGTCAGCGCCGTCGGGTTCGGCTGCTGGGCGATCGGCGGTGAGTGGCAGGACGCCACCGGACAGCCCCTGGGGTGGGGCAGGGTCGACGACGAGGAGTCGACGCGGGCGATCCGGCGCGCGCTCGACCTGGGGGTCACCTTCTTCGACACCGCCGACGTCTATGGAACCGGACACAGCGAGTACGTCCTCGGGCGGGCCCTCGGGCGGCGCCGGGACGAGGCCGTCGTCGCCACCAAGTGGGGCAACGTCTTCGACCCGGACTCCCGCACCCTCACCGGCGGCGACGACTCCCCGGAGCACCTGCGCCGGGCCCTGACCGACTCGCTGCGCCGCCTCGGCACGGACCACGTCGACCTGTACCAGCTCCACCTCGCCGACGCCGACCCGGAGCGGGCCGCCCGGCTGCGGGACGCCTGTGAGGAGTTGGTGGCGCAGGGGCTGATCCGGGCCTACGGATGGAGCACCGACGACCCGGCCCGTGCCGCCGTGTTCGCGAAGGGGCCGCACTGCACCGCCGTGCAGCACGCGCTCAACGTCCTCACGGACGCACCCGAGATGCTCCGGCTGTGCGAGGAGGCGGACCTCGCCTCCGTCAACCGCAGTCCGCTCGCCATGGGCCTGCTCACCGGGAAGCACTCGGGCCGGCGGACGTTGGAGGCCGGGGACATCCGCAGCCGGCCGCCCGCCTGGCTGCGGGGTTTCGGTGCCGGGTCCGGCGCCGACCCGGAGTGGCTCGCGCGCGTCGACGCGCTCCGGGACGTACTCACCAGCGACGGCCGCACCCTCGCCCAGGGCGCCCTGGCCTGGCTGTGGGCCCGGAGCCCGCGCACGGTGCCGATCCCCGGTTTCCGGTCGGTCGCCCAGGCGGAGGAGAACGCGGGGGCGCTGGAGAAGGGCGCGCTCACCGGCGCGCAGGTGGCCGAGGCCGAGCGGATCCTCACCGCCCGGTAGCGAGCCCGCCCGGTAGCGAGCCCGGTCGTTTCGCGCGGCAGCCGTTCCGCCCACCGGTGCACACCCGCGGTTCCGCGCGGGCCCGCCCCCGACCCGGTGGCGTGGAACGGCTGCCGCCTCCCCCGGACGCAGCCTGCGCAAGCCGCCCACTCCACGTGGGAAGCTTCGCTGCGGGAGGGGCGAACACGGGCCCGCTGCCGGCCGTAAGGGCGCGGACGTTCGAATCACGCCTGTGCAGGGTCGGTGCGCCGGCCGCGCTCGGCCCCGGTCCGCGTACGGCACCGTCGTCGCCAGTACGGTCGCGAACCGCACGTTCGTCTCCAGCGGCGGCTCGGCCGTGTGCCGCACCGTGCGGGCCACGCCCGCGACGTCCCCCACCGGTTCCGGAGCGGTCTCCCCGTTCGCCCGGAGCGCCCCGGACCCCCGTGCGGCCGGCGCCGCCGTCTCCTCCAGCGGCTCCTCGCGGCGCCCGGCCAGCACCACCGGCCACCCCCGCGCACCGGTTCCACCGTCACCGCGCGCCCGGTGCCGGAGCCCGCCCCGGTGACCACGGCGATCCCTGTCCGTCCGTTCGCCGGGCGTTCATGGGCCCGCAGCGTACGGGGGTCCGTCATGCGGACCTCATGCGACCGTCATGCGAATGCTGTGTACGCGTCAATGCGTGGTCGTCCCCGGCCACTCCAATTCCTCCCGCATCCATATGCCAGGGGAGGAACGGATGACATCCGAGGCCCGTCAGTCCCAGCACGCCCCCGAACTCCGCGCGGCTGCCCGCCACATCGGCCGCCGCCGGTTCCTGACCGTCACCGGCGCCGCCGCCGCGCTCGCCTTCGCGGTCGACGTGCCCGGCGCGGGCACCGCGGCCGCCGCCGAACTCGACGCCGCGCAGCTCACCGACGACCCGTTCACGCTCGGAGTCGCCTCCGGCGACCCGCTGCCCGACTCCGCCCTGCTGTGGACGCGCCTGGCTCCCGCCCCCTACCAGGCCGACGGCGGACTGCCCGCCCGACGCGTCCCCGTCGGCTGGGAACTCGCCCTGGACGAACGGTTCCGCCGCGTCGTCGGACGGGGGGAGGCCACCGCCCACCCCGAGTTCCACCACACCGTGCACGTCGAGGCCGGCCACCTCGCCCCCGGCCACGTCTACTACTACCGTTTCCGGGCCGGCCGCTTCGTCAGCCCGGTCGGCCGCACCCGCACCGCGCCCGCCACCCGCGGCAGGGCCGACGGCCTGACCTTCGGCGTGGTCTCGTGCCAGCGCTACGACCAGGGCTACTACACCGCCTACCGGCACCTCGCCGAGGAGGACGTGGACGTCGTCTTCCACCTCGGCGACTACCTCTACGAGTACGCGGTCAACGCCGTCGCCGGCTCGCGCGCCTATCCCGCGGGCACCCTGCCCGCGCTGTTCGGCCGCGAGACGGTGACGCTGGAGGACTACCGACTGCGGTACGCCCTCTACAAGTCGGACCCCGACCTGCGGGCCGCGCACGCCGCGCACCCCTTCGTCGTCACCTGGGACGACCACGAGACCGAGAACAACTACGCCGGCGACATCCCGGAGAACAACGTCCCGCCGGAGGAGTTCCTGCTGCGCCGGGCGGCCGCCTACCGGGCCTACTGGGAGAACATGCCGCTGCGGCGCCCACAGCTGCCCGAGGGCCCGGACCTGCGGCTGTACCGCCGCCTGCACTGGGGCCGGCTGGCCCAGTTCGACGTGCTCGACACCCGCCAGTACCGCTCCAACCAGGCGTACGGGGACGGCTGGCAGTACCCGGGCCCGGAGTCCGAGGACCCGGCGCGCACCCTGACCGGGGACGCCCAGGAGCGCTGGCTGCTCAACGGCTGGCACCGGTCGGACGCGGTGTGGAACGTGCTGCCCCAGCAGGTCACGTTCTCCCAGCGGTTCAACTCGGCCACGGCGCCCTCCAAGGTCTCCATGGACTCCTGGGACGGCTACCCGGCCTCCCGCGAGCGGGTGCTGGCCGGCGCGCAGGCCGCCGGTGTCGAGAACCTCATGGTCCTCACCGGCGACGTGCACGTGCACTACGGCTTCGACGTCAAGCGCGACTTCTCCGACCCGGACTCCCGGACCGTGGGCACGGAGATCGTCACGACCTCCGTCACCAGCGGCGGCAACGGCTCGGAGAAGCCCTCCGACTGGGACACCTACATGGCCGCCAACCCGCACATGAGGTTCTACAGCGGGCTCCGCGGCTACACGACGGTGTCGCTCGGCCGTGAGCTGGCGCGCGTCGACTTCAGGACGGTGCCCCACGTGACCACGCAGGGCGCGCCGCTCACGACCGCCGCCTCCTTCGTCACGGAGGTGGGGGAGCAGGGGCTCAAGCCGGCGTGACGGCCTGCCGGTCCTGCTCCGTCTCGCCGGGGTAGCGGACGCCGACGCGGTCCCGGATCGCGTCGAGCGTCCGCATCACGGCGAGGGTGCCGTCGAGCGGGACCAGCGGCGACTCGGTCTCGCCGGCCCGCAGGGCCCGCATCACCTCGGCGGCCTCGTGCTTGAGGCTGGCGCGGGGACCGTCGGCCGGGTCGGCCGTGAACTCCTCGGCGTCCCGGCCGTCCCGGTGCAGCACGAACCGCTCCGGGAAGAAGAAGCCGTACGGGATGTCGATGCGGCCCTTGGAACCGGTGATCGAGGCGGAGGTCGCCGTACCGCCCACGATGGAGCAGTGCACCGAAGCGAGAGCGCCGCTCTCCCACGAGAGCAGTGCCCCCGTCTGGAGATCGACGCTCTCCTCCGAGAGCATCGCTCGCGCCGTGATGTCCGACGGTTCCCCGAGCAGCAGGTGCGTGAACGACACCGGGTACACGCCCAGGTCCAGCAGCGCGCCCCCGCCCAGTGCCGGGTCCCGCAGCCGGTGCGACGCCGGGAACGGCCCCGCGAGACCGAAGTCCGCCTGCACATGGCGCACTTCACCGATCGCGCCGTCGTCGACCAGCGCCTTCAGCCGCCGCACCATCGGATGGCAGTACATCCACATGGCCTCCATCAGGAAGCGCCCGTTGCCCCGTGCCAGCGCGACCAGCTCCTGAGCCTCCCGCGCGTTCAGCGTGAACGGCTTCTCGCACAGCACGTTCCGCCCGGACTCCAGCATCAGCCCGGCCGCCGCGCGGTGCGCCGAGTGCGGAGTGGCGACGTAGACGACGTCGACCTCCTCGTCGAGCGCCAGGGACCGCCAGTCACCGTACGCCCGCGGTATCCCGAACCGCTCGGCGAACGCCTTCGCCGGCTCCGCCGACCGCGACGCCACCGCCACGACCTCCGCGTCCGGCATGTCGACCAGGTCCGCGGTGAACGTCGCGGCGATCCCTCCGGTCGCCAGAATGCCCCAGCGCACCTTCTGCTCCGTCATGTGTCCCACCCTGTTCGTGTCGTTCGTCACATCGTGAAGGAATGTAGGTGGAAGCGCTCCCATGACATCGCCGTCGACGCCGAGCACTCCGTACGAGCTGAGAGCATAGGGAGCCGATGGCATGAAAAGGGAGGGGCCACATGCCCGAAAGCAGGGCGTCCATATCGAACTCGGCGGCGAACCCGACAGCGAACCCAGGAGCGAGCGGGGCACCGGACAAGACCGGTCCGGACCCGACGACGGCCAAAGCGGCGCTCCGCGCGACCGCCGCCCGCCGCACCAGCCTGCTGGTCACGCTTCTCCTCGGCGGCCTCACCGCCACGCCCCCGCTGGCGATGGACATGTACCTCCCCGCGCTCCCGGAGGTCACCCGGTCCCTGCACGCGCCCGCCGCCACCGTCCAGCTCACGCTCACCGCCTGCCTGGCCGGCATGGCGCTCGGGCAGCTGGTGGTCGGCCCGATGAGCGACCGGTGGGGTCGCCGCCGGCCGCTGCTCGTCGGCCTCGCGGTCTACGTCGTCGCCACCGCGCTGTGCGCCTTCGCGCCGACCGTCGAACTCCTCGTCGCCTTCCGGCTGGCGCAGGGCCTCGCGGGCGCGGCCGGCATCGTCATCGCGCGGGCGGTCGCCCGCGACCTGTACGACGGCATGGCCATGGCCCGCTTCTTCTCCACCCTCATGCTGATCTCCGGGGTCGCGCCGATCGTGGCGCCGCTCATCGGCGGGCAGATCCTGCGGGTGACGGACTGGCGGGGCGTGTTCGTCGTCCTCACCGTCGTCGGGGCGCTGCTGACGGCCGTCGTCTGGGCGAAGCTGCCGGAGACGCTGGCGCCGGCCGACCGGCACGGCGGGGGCGTCGGCGAGGCGCTCGGCTCGATGCGCGCACTGCTCGCCGACCGGGCCTTCACCGGCTACATGCTCGTGGGCGGATTCGCCTTCGCCTCCCTCTTCGCCTATGTCGCGGCCTCCCCGTTCGTCGTGCAGGAGATCTACGGCGCCTCCCCGCAGACCTTCAGCCTGCTGTTCGGACTCAACTCGATCGGCCTGATGATCATGGGGCAGGTCAACGGCAAGGTGCTGGTCGGCCGGGTCAGTCTGGACAGGGTGCTCGGCATCGGTCTCGTCGTCGTGGTGGTCGCCGCGGTCGCGCTGCTGGTGATGTCGCTGGGTGTGTTCGGTGAGGCCGGGCTGGTGCCGGTGGCCGCCGCGCTGTTCGTGCTGATGTCCGCGATGGGCATCACCCTGCCGAACACGCAGACGCTCGCCCTGATGCGCACCAGGCACGCCGCCGGCTCCGCGTCGGCGCTGCTCGGCACGACGTCCTTCCTCATCGGGGCGATCGCCTCCCCGCTGGTCGGGATCGCCGGGGAGGACACCGCCGTCCCGATGGCCGTCGTCCAGCTGGCCGCCGCCCTGGTGGCGCTGGTCTGCTTCCTGGGAATGTGCCGTCCGTGGGGTGGACGGACGGGCGCGAAGGGCGGGAAGGGAGGGGGCGTCTGAGCGCGCCGCGGCTGCGTGAGGGCACACCGGAACGGGCCGGACTCGACGCGCGGGAACTCCGGCGCCTGGTTTGGGAGGTCCGGGCCCGCACCGGTGGCGAGCGGCCCTGGGCGGCGGGCGCCGTCGTGGTCGTCGGGCGCGGCCCGGTGCTCGCCGTGCAGGAGGCGGCGGGCTGGGCCGTGCGCTACGCGGCGTACGACGGGGAGACGGACACCCCGGTCGAGCTGCCGCCGGCCGAACGCGTCCCGATGACCGTGGACACCCCCTTCGACCTGGCGTCGCTGACCAAACTGTTCACCTCGGTGGTCGCGGTGCAGCAGATCGAACGGCGCACGCTGGGCATCGACGCGCGGGTGGGCGCGTACCTGCCGGACTTCACGGGGGCGGCGCGGCACGGGATCACCGTCCGCCAGCTGCTCACCCACACCTCCGGGCTGCGCCCCGAACTCCCGCTGTACGACTGCGCCGACGACGCGCAGCGACTGGCGCTGCTGCGCGCGGAGCGGCCCGTCGGGGCGCCCGGCGCGTACTGCTACTCCGACCTCAACATGCTGCTGCTCCAGCACGTGCTGGAGCGCGTCACCGGCCGAACGCTCGACGTCCTCGTGCACGACGGCGTCACCCGGCCGCTCGGCATGACCGCGACCGGCTTCGGTCCGTGCCCGGACGCGGCGGCGACGGAGGACCAGCGGCGGCCGTGGGCCAAGGCGGACCGGGGGATGCTGCGGGGCGAGGTGCACGACGAGAACGCCTGGGCGCTGGGCGGGGTGGCGGGCCACGCCGGGCTGTTCTCCGTCGGGCGGGACCTGGCGGTCTTCTGCCGGACCCTGCTGGCGGGTGGTTCGTACGGTCCCGCCCGTATCCTCGGTCCCGGCTTCGTGGACCTGCTGTTCACCCCGCCCGGCCTGGGCTTCGCCCTGGACCAGCCGTGGTTCATGGGCGAACTGGCGGGGCGGGGGGCCGCGGGCCATACCGGCTTCACGGGCACGTCCCTGGTCCTGGACCGGGCCACGGACACGTACGTGGTCCTCTTGGCGAACACGGTCCATCCACGTCGCCCCTCGACGCCGGACAACACGCTCAGAGCGGCGGTGGCCACGCGGGTGGCCCGTGCGGTGAGAGGAATGTGAGCACTGCTCCCGGTGGCGAGTACTGCTCTCAGCGGTGAGCGGTGCTTCCGGAGGTGAGCGGTGTTCTCGATGTGAGCGGTGCTTCCGGAGGTGAGCGGTGCTCCGCCCCCCGTTCGGCCTCGTAGAATCGCCGGGTGAACGCCCCCGCCTCCCTGCCCACCGCCGAAACGCTGCGCTCCGCCCTCGCCGGGCTGCTCGACGGGCTTCCGGCGCGGCAGGCCGCACAGGCCGTCGAGCGGCTGATCGCCACCTACCGGGGCGCCACCCCGACCGAGGCGCCGATCCTGCGGGACCGGGCCGACGTGGCCGCGTACGCCGCCTACCGGATGCCCGCGACCTTCGAGGCGGTGCGGTCCGCGCTCGAGGCGTTCGCGGACGCCGTGCCCGGATGGGCGCCCGGCGGCCACGTGGACGTCGGAGGCGGCACCGGCGCGGCGGCCTGGGCGGCGAGCGCGACCTGGGGCGGGGAGCGCCCCGTGACCGTCCTCGACTGGGCCGAGCCCGCCCTCGCCCTCGGCCGGGAACTCGCCGCCGCCCACCCCGCCCTGCGCCACACCCGATGGCACCGCTCCCGTATCGGATCGGCGCTCACCATCGAGAGCACTGATCTCGTCACCGTCTCCTACGTCCTCAACGAGCTCACCGCCCCCGACCGCGCCGCCCTTGTCGACGCCGCGGCCGCCGCCGCACAGGCCGTCGTGATCGTCGAACCAGGCACCCCCGACGGCTACGCCCGCGTCATCGAGGCCCGCGACCGCCTGGTCTCCGCCGGCTTCCACGTCGCCGCCCCCTGCCCGCACAGCGCCGCCTGCCCCATCGCCCCCGGCACGGACTGGTGCCACTTCTCCGCGAGGGTCAGCCGTTCCTCCCTGCACCGCCAGATCAAGGGCGGTTCCCTCGCCTACGAGGACGAGAAGTTCAGCTACGTCGCCGCCACCCGCCTCCCGGTCGCCCCGGCCCCCGCCCGCGTCGTCCGCAAGCCGCAGATCCGCAAGGGCCAGGTCCTCCTCGACCTGTGCGAGAAGGACCCGGCCCTGCGCCGCACCACGGTCGCCAAGCGCCACGGCGACCTGTACCGGGCCGCCCGGGACACCGACTGGGGCGACCCCTGGCCGCCGGGCGGCGACGTATGACCGGCGCCTGACCGAGCGACGTTCCCTTCCTTTCGTCCCCTTCCCCGCCGGCTCCCGCCGCTTCCCCTCCGGCCCGCGCGGCAGTTCCCGCTTCTGCGTCTGCGGGCCGAGCCCGTCCCCGGCGTGTCCGGCGTGCCCGCCGCCGCGCGGGGCCTCGCGGTCCAGGCGTCGTCGGGTGCCGCCGATGCCCAGCGTGTTTCCGGCTCCGCCCCGCGCACGGCGATCCTCTCCCGCTGACGCGAGGCGCTTCGTCCCGCTTCCGGCGGTCGCCACTGCCCGGCGAGACGCACCGTATTGTCGAGTGGTAGATTCGCCCCATGGCCCAGAACCAGCCCGCCCCCGACGCCACCCGCCGCAGCGAGCGCTCCCGGCGGGCCATCTACGACGCCGCCCTCGCCCTGGTCGTCGAGGTCGGCTACCCGAGGACCACCATCGAGGGCATCGCCTCCCGCGCCGGAGTGGGCAAGCAGACGATCTACCGGTGGTGGTCGTCGAAGGCGGACGTGCTCCTGGAGGCGTTCCTCGACATGGCCGAGCGGACGGCGGCGGCGGCCGGCCAGGCCTCGTACGCCTTCCCGGACACCGGCGACCTCGCCGCCGACCTCAAGCTCGTCCTGCGCGCCACGGTCGACGAACTGCGGGACCCCTCCTTCGAGGCTCCCTCCCGTGCGCTGGCCGCCGAGGGCGTCGTCGACGGGGAGCTCGGCCGCAGGCTCGTCACCCAGCTGCTGGAACCCCAGCTCCAGCTGTACGTCGACCGGCTGCGCTCCGCCCAGGCCGCCGGGGGCCTCCGCCCCGACGTCGACCCGCGCATCGCCCTGGAACTCTTCGTCTCCCCCCTCGCCCAGCGCTGGCTCCAGTACACGGGCCCGATCACCTACGACTACACCGACACCCTCGTCGACTACGCCCTCAACGGCCTCGCACCCCGCTGACCGGCACGGACGGCCGGCGGCCTCACCGTCCCGGCACCGTGCTCACGCCCCCGGCACCCGCGCCGGAGGCCGGGCCGGCCGCTCCGGCGCGTCCGTGATGACGCCGTTGCGGTCCAGCGACGCGGCGCGGTCGCGTCAGGGTCGCGTCGTGGAAGACCGCCGACGTGCCGTCCCGCGGCGCCCGCGTGTCGAAGTCCGGCACCCGCGCCGTACCGGGCCGGTACGCCGCCGTCGGCCCCGACATGCCGTTCCCCGGGACCTCGCGGGCCCCGCCCCGGTGGGCGGCGTGGGGGCGCGCGGCAGCGAGTCCGCCGTCGGCGGCCCGGCGCTCACTCCAGAGGGCGGTGCCGCCGTGGCCCGTGAGCGTCGGCGAGGCCACGGAAGCCGCGGCCGCCAGCCCTGTCGACGCGACACGTGCGAGCAGGAGGACCACGGTGGGTCCGTGGATCACCGCGGACCGCCCCATGACACCCGAACCGGTGCGGACGCCCCTGTCGTGCTCCCCTGCCGTGCGCCTCCGTCACCCCTCCTGCGCCGTGCGCGCCCCCTTCACCACCGCTCGTCCCGTCGGATCCCCCTTCGTCCCACCTGCGCCGATTGTGCGCTCCGGCCCCCCGACGCGCACGATCGTGGGACCATGGGGCATGCTGTGTGGCACGACGGCGAGGCGAGGGGATAGATGAGCGCGGAGTTCGACGGCCGGACCGGCCGGCAGGGCAGGCTCTCCCAGTGGCTGCGAGGACGCCGCCCGAAGCAGGCCGCCGACGAGGGCGGCCGTGAGACCCTGCTGCTCGCCGCCGCCGAAGCGGGACTGCCGCTCGCGCCCGCCGCCCACCCCGCCGTCGGATACGGCTGCTCCTGCGACCGTGTGGGCTGTCCCACCCCCGCCCGGCACCCGGTGTCGTTCGCCTGGCAGACGCAGTCCACCACCGACCGCGCCCAGATCGAGAGCTGGGCCCGCCATCAGCCGCAGGCCAACTTCATCACCGCCACCGGCATGGTGCACGACGTCCTGGACGTCCCCCTGGACGCAGGCCGCGAGGCGCTCACCCGCCTCCTCGACGCCGGCACCGAGGTCGGCCCCGTCGCCGAGAGCGACGACGGCCGCATGCTGTTCTTCACCCTCACCCGCGGCACCCCCGAGGACGAGGACGAGTGGTGGCCGTGCGAGCTGGACTGCCACCCGGAGACCATGGACGAGCACCCCGGCCTGCGCTGGCACTGCCGCGGTTCCTACGTCCTGGTCCCGCCCGCCCGTCTTCCCGGCGACGACGACCAGTCGGTGCACTGGGTACGCGGCCCCGAGCATCCCCTCCCGGACCCGCTGAGCCTGCTGGAGGTCCTCACCGACTCCTGCGCCCGCCACGTCGGCGGACAGTCCGATCACGCGGGCGCGGCCTGGCCCCTGCGCCACTGACGGGCGGGTCCGCCGCTACTCCCCTTGTGCCGACGTCAGCCCCTGGAGCCGCCCCAGGATCCCCACCTCGCCGTCGGCCGGATCTAGCGCCACCCCGTTGGAGACGAACTCCATCGTCAGCGACTGCCGTATCTCCCCGGTCGTCAGCGCCAGCACGTCCCTGTTCGGCGTCGGCACCGACGCCCCTGCCGCGGCGGTCCGCTTCTCGAAGTGGCGGGTGGCGAAGAACACCAGCGCCCCGCCGTCCTCCGTGCGCAGCGCCAGCGGCGCGTAGTCGCCGTCGGTCAGCGGCTCGTCGATGTACTGCGTGGCCAGCCCCGGCCGCGACGACTTCTTCCCGCGCTGCGCCCGCCACCCGCTGGTGTACGGTCCGTCGGCGAAGGCGTCCCCGCCGTCCTTCAGATACGTGACGTAGTGGTTGCTCAACTCGCCCGGCTTCACAGCCAGTTCGGTCGAGTTCGCGGGTACGGCCTCGGCCCACCCGTCCTTGTCGGTCCTGAACTCCGGTATGTCGTCCGGGGCGACCAGCGTCAGATACGCCGCTTCCCAGGTCTCGTCCAGCCCGTTCCGGGTGAACACCAGCAGCCAGCGCGACTCGCCGCCCTTGTTGCCGGCCGCGTCGGCGAGGAACCAGCGCGGCCAGCCGGCCTTCTTCGGGATGGTGAACTTCGCGTCCGTCAGCTCCAGCGGCGTGTGCGAGGCGTTGCCCTGTGGGCTGTTGGCCCGCCCGGCCTTCAGCCGCGCCCCGTCGATGTCGGCGAGGGCACCGGCGGTGTGGTCGGCGTCCAGGGAACTGTCGTACGCCTTGTCGGCCTTGTTGTACGCGGCCGTGAACTCCTCGAGTACCTCGGCGGCTTCGGCGCGGGTGGTGGCCGGGAGCACCTCGCGCTCACCGTGCACCACCACGCAGCCGCTCGCCGTGACCGCCAGAGCGATCACGAGCACGCACGAGTCGAGCCTGCGGTGCCTGCGGAGCCTTCGAAGGCCGAGATCCCTGCTCATCCGGTTCCTTCACCTTCCCCTTCCCGGAGGCGAACCCTACCGGGGTGGGGAGCGGCGCGAGCGCCGGGACCGGATCCAGCGGCCTCACCGTGACCCGGCGGACGGCCGGGCCGGGCCGTCGTGCTCCGGGCGGTCAAGGAGGTCACGGCGCACTGCGCGGTCACGGGAGAGCACCCGCGGACCGCCTTCGGCGACCCGGCGCCCACGCCGTCCAGGTCGCCGGGCGGCCGGCGCCGGCGGACCGGGCGGCACGACGCCGTGGGGACGAGCTCAGCTCCATGCTCAGGAGGGCAGGGGACGTCGCCGGTCCGTGACCGGTCGAGGTGCCCTCCGTCACGGCCGGTGCACGGGCTCCGGTGCGGCTTCCCTCCGTTTGAGCGCCGGAGTCGGTGATGCCGATCCCGCCGGACGAGTGCCGACGGGTCGTCAAGGAACGCCGGTAGGACGGCCTCCCCGCCCCACGACGACGCCCACTCCCGCCTGGCCCGTCCCCGGTCGCCCTTGTGACCTGGCACGACCTCGCGGCTCGCGCGGTGCTTGAATGCCGTCCGTGACTGACTACGACGTGCTGCGCGTCTTCTGCGGACCTCGCGGCGGGTACGGCAACGAACTGGGTGTCGTGCGCGAGGGTTCGGTGATGCCCGAGCGGGAGGACCGGCAGGCGTTCGCCGCCGAACTCGGCTTCAGCGAGACCGTGTTCGTCGACGACCCGGAGCGCGGGGTGATCGACATCTACACCCCCACCCTGCGCCTGCCCTTCGCCGGCCATCCCTGCGTCGGTACGGCCTGGCTGCTGGACGTGCCCGAGCTGGTCGTGCCGGCCGGGGTGGTGGGTGCCCGGCAGGACGGGGAGTTCTGCTGGATCGAGGCGCGGGCGGAGTGGGCGCCGCCGCGCACCCTGCGCCAGTACGCGAGCGCCGCCGAGGTGGACGACCTGCCCGTGCCGCCGAAGGGGGAGTGGATCTACGCCTGGGCCTGGCTGGACGAGCCGGCCGGCCGGATCCGGGCCCGCGCCTTCCCCGGCCGGGACGACGGCATCGACGAGGACGAGGCGACGGGCGCCGCGGCCCTTCTCCTCACCGACCGCCTGGGCCGCGCCCTGAACATCACCCAGGGCACGGGCTCCCAGATCCTCACCGCCCCCCAGCCGGAGGGCTGGACGGAGATCGGCGGCCGGGTCCATCTGGAACGCTGACGGCCGTCGGCCCGACCGTGCGGGACACGCTCCCGTGCGTCCCGTCCGCAGGGGAACCCGAGGCGGCCGGGCCCGTCAGCACGCCACCGGTACGATCAGGGCCATGACGGCACCGGAACCGACCATCCTCGCGACCTCCGGCGGACATCGTGTCGGGGGACGGACCAGGGTCGTGTTCGACGCCCTGGTGCACCACGCGGTCGACCTCTCCGGGGTGCACGGCCGACGCCCGCGCATCATGTACGTCGGTACCGCCGTCGGGGACGCCGAGCACTTCACGGCCCGTATGACCGAGGCCGCGCGGGTGGCGGGATTCGACCTGACGCCGCTGCACCTGTTCCCCATGCCCAATGTCGACGACGTCGAGGGCACGGTCCTCGACCACGACGTGGTCTGGGTCATGGGAGGCTCGGTGGTCAATCTGCTGGCGGTGTGGAGGGCGCACGGCCTGGACCGTGTCATGCACCGCGCCTGGCAGGCCGGCGTCGTGCTGAGCGGGGTCAGCGCGGGCTCCCTCTGCTGGTTCCGGGGAGGCGCGACCGACTCGTTCGGGCCGGAGCTGCGTCCGGTCACGGACGCGCTCGGTTTCCTGCCGTACGGCAACGGCGTGCACTACGACTCGGACGAGGGCCGGCGCCCGTTGATCCACCGGCTGGTGGCGGACGGCACCCTGCCCGCCGCGCACTGCACGGATGACGGAGTCGGTCTGGTGTACCGGGGGACGGAACTGGTGGAGGCGGTGACGGAAATCCCCGGCAAGGGCGCCTACCTGGTCGAGAACGTCGGAGGCAGGGCGGTGGAGGAGCGCATCGAACCCCGCGGCCTCGCTCTCTCCGGGCGGTGACCGGGTCGTTCGGGCGGCAGGGTCACGCCGGCAGCGGGAACTCCTCGTCCAAGGCCCGGAAGAGGTCCGTGTGCAGGACGAACGCCCGCTTGCACTCGCTCACGACGCGCTGCCTCTCCAGATCGTCCACCGGGACCGCGTCCAGGAGTTCGCGGTAACCCCGCTTGAAGGCCGTCGGGTCGGGGATCTCCTCGAGGACGTGGAAGCGGACGCCGTCGCCCTTTCCGACGGGGCGTCGGTAACCTCCCACTCCGTCACGGCACGGGAGAAGCCCGCCCCTCCGGAACTCCTCCGGAAAGGGGCGGGCCGGGAGCAAGGGGGGGGACGGGAGAAGCGTTACGGCAGCGTCAGGATGTCCGCGCCCGTGTCCGTCACCACCAGCGTGTGCTCGAACTGGGCCGTGCGCCTGCGGTCCTTCGTCACGACCGTCCATCCGTCGTCCCACATGTCGTACTCGTGGGTCCCCAGCGTCAGCATCGGCTCGATGGTGAAGGTCATCCCCGGCTGCATCACCGTCGTCGCGTGCGGACTGTCGTAATGCGGAATGATCAGGCCCGAGTGGAAGGACGAGTTGATGCCGTGGCCCGTGAAGTCACGGACCACGCCGTAGCCGAAGCGCCTGGCGTACGACTCGATCACCCGGCCGATGATGTTGATCTGCCGGCCCGGCTTGACCGCCTTGATCGCGCGGTTGAGGGACTCCCGGGTGCGCTCCACCAGCAGGCGGCTCTCCTCGTCCACCTCCCCGACCAGGTACGTGGCGTTGTTGTCGCCGTGCACCCCGCCGATGTACGCCGTCACGTCCAGGTTGACGATGTCGCCGTCGCGCAGCACCGTCGAGTCCGGGATGCCGTGGCAGATGACCTCGTTGACCGACGTGCACAGCGACTTGGGGAAGCCGCGGTAGCCGAGCGTCGACGGGTAGGCGCCGTGGTCGCACATGTACTCGTGCGCCACCCGGTCCAGTTCGTCCGTCGTCACGCCGGGAGCGATCAGCTTCGCGGCCTCCTCCATCGCCCGCGCGGCGATCCGGCCGGCGGTCCGCATCGCCTCGACCGTCTCGGGCGTCTGCACCTCCGGACCGGTGTACGGAGCCGGGGCGGGCTTGCCGACGTACTCGGGACGACGGATGTTCCCGGGCACGGAACGGGTGGGGGACAGCTCCCCAGGGACGAGCAGCGACTGGCCAGACATGCCGGCGAGTCTAGTTCAGCGGCGACGGGGGACCATCCTCCTGGTGAGACGGCGAGAGGAGACGGTCATGCCCCTGTTCAAGAAGCGGACGGTCGGAAAGCCGGGCGAGTGGTACTACTGCCTGGAGCACCAGAAGGTCGAGGAGGGCCCCGAGTGCCCGGCCAAGGATCGCTTCGGCCCGTACACGAGCCGTACCGAGGCCGAGCACGCCATGGAGACGGCCCGCGAGCGCAACCTCCAGTGGGAGAACGACCCCAGATGGCACGACGCCCCCGCGGACGGGCGGGACGAGGACTGACCGCACCGCTGCGGGCCGCTACCAGCGCGTCGGCGGCGGGGCGGTCAGCAGGTCGGCCAGCCGTGACAGACGGTCCCGGAAGCGGCGGGGGCCCCGGCGGGCCGGCAGGACGTTCTCCCCGGCCGCCGCGCTGACCAGGTGCTGCACGGTGTCCAGGTCCGGCTCGGAGCCGTCGGGCACGGGCAGGATCTCGTGGGCCATCGCGGGCAGCTCGCCCTCGCCGGGGCCCAGCGACAGCACCGTCGCCCCGGCCCGGCGGGCGTCGCACACCCGCTCCAGGAGCGGGGCGGCCGCCTCCCCGGCCGTCTCCCCGGACGGCGCCACCACCAGCAGCGTCTCACCCCGCCGCGCCGCCTCCAGCCGCCCCAGGCCCACCGCCAGGTGCGCGGGGTCCGAGGGGCGCGCGTCGTGCCGTACGAGGGTGGGGGCCAGCTCCGGAGTGCCCGACCAGGCGGCCTCGTCCGCCAGGTGCGCCGCCAGGTGCCAGGGCTCGTACTCCGGCGTGCCCACGAGCAGCAGCCCGCCGCCGTGCGAGACCACCGACCCGCGCAGGGTCCCCGCGAAGTGCCGGGTGGTGCCCAGCCACTCCGTCCCGGCGAGCACTTCCCGCAGCAGCGCGACCCGTACGGCGTCCATGCGGCCGCATCCTTCCCCAGCCGAGCCCCCGCGTCCCGGTGTTCGAACCGGATTCGCCCGAACCGGGGACACGGCCCCGGGGCGCGTGACAGGGCTCACGCCCGCCGGACGCGGTGCCGCCACGGACGTAAGGTCGGTCCATGACCTCCAGTGACAGCGCACAGCAGCCCGCGAAGGCCCCCGCCAAGGACCCCTGGGACCTGCCCGACGTCTCCGGGCTCGTCGTCGGCGTGCTCGGCGGCACCGGTCCCCAGGGCAAGGGCCTTGCGTACCGGCTCGCCAAGGCCGGCCAGAAGGTGATCATCGGCTCCCGCGCCGCCGAGCGGGCGCAGGCCGCCGCCGAGGAGCTCGGGCACGGCGTCGAGGGCGCCGACAACGCCGGGACCGCCCGCCGCAGCGACATCGTGATCGTCGCCGTGCCCTGGGACGGCCACGGCGAGACGCTCGGGTCCCTCCGGGAGGAACTGGCCGGCAAGCTCGTCGTGGACTGCGTCAACCCGCTCGGCTTCGACAAGCAGGGCGCCTACGCGCTCAGGCCCGAGGAGGGCAGCGCCGCCCAGCAGGCCGCCGCGCTGCTCCCGGACTCCCGGGTCACCGCCGCCTTCCACCACCTGTCGGCCGTGCTGCTCCAGGACCCAAAGATCGACGAGATCGACACCGATGTGATGGTGCTCGGCGAGGTCCGCGCCGACGTCGAGATCGTGCAGGCGCTGGCCGGGCGCATCCCCGGCATGCGGGGCGTCTTCGCCGGGCGGCTGCGCAACGCCCACCAGGTGGAGTCGCTGGTCGCCAACCTGATCTCCGTCAACCGCCGCTACAAGGCGCACGCCGGGCTCCGCGTCACGGACGTATGAGGCGATGGGGGACACTGGACGCCGTAGCAGTGTCCCCCGACAGGAGCCTCCGACCATGCCCCGCCTCTCCCTCTACGCCCTCGCCGTCTGCCTCCTCGCCGTCGCCGCGGCCGTCGTCTCCTTCGTCCGGGGCAGCGTGCTCATCGGCGTCGTCTGGGTGCTGCTGGCGGGACTGTCGTCCAACATGACCTGGTACTACCTGCGGCGCGGGCGGGCGGCGAGGCGGGACGGCGGCCCGGTCACGGGCTGACCGCGCAGAAGCCGTCCTCACCGCGCCAGAAGCGGAACAGCTCGTAACCGCAGTACGTGTCGAACTCGTGGATGCCGAGCGCTCCGAGCAGCGAGTCGACCACGTCGAAGAACGCACCGTTCACCGACGGCACCCACAGCAGCGCGAACACGAACAGCAGACCGAACGGGGCGAACGGCTCCACCTGCCGCCGGACGCCGTGCGACAGCCAGGGCTCGATCACGCCGTAGCCGTCGAGTCCCGGCACCGGCAGGAAGTTCAGGATCGCGGCCGTCACCTGGAGCAGCGCCAGGAACGCCAGCGCGAACCGGAAGCCGGCCGGTACGCCGTCCAGCGCGTCCAGCCAGAACGGCGCCGTGCACACGATCGCGAACAGCACGTTCGTCAGCGGGCCGGCCGCCGAGATCAGGCTGTGCCGCCGGCGCCCCCGGATCCGCCCGCGCTCGATGAACACGGCGCCGCCCGGCAGACCGATCCCGCCCATGATCACGAAGACGACCGGGAGCACGATGCTCAGCAGGGCGTGCGTGTACTTCATCGGATTCAGCGTGAGATAGCCCTTCGCGCCCACCGATATGTCGCCGCTGTGCAGGGCGGTGCGCGCGTGCGCGTACTCGTGCAGGCACAGGGAGACGATCCAGGCGGCCGTCACGAACAGGAACACGGCGACCCCGGAACGCTCCGCGAACCCGGTCCAGGTGGCCCACCCGGTGACCGCCGTCACGGCCAGGATGCCCAGGAAGACCGGGCTGATCCTCCGGTCGCTGTGACGGGTGGCGGCGGTGGTCATGGGGCTCCTCAGACGGTCGGGCGCACGCGGGGACTGCCCGACGGTACCGGGCGCACCCGGAAAACGTCTCGCGCCGGCGGCCGGTTCCGCGCAGGGTGGGGACGGCCACGCCGGCCGGGCCCCGTGCCCCGCCACCACCGGAGACAATGGACCCCGTGCGCTACCGCATCCTCGGCACCACCCAGGCACTCCGTCCCGACGGCACCGTCGTCCCGGTGGGCGGGGCGCGGTTGCGCGCCCTGCTGACCGTGCTCGCCCTGCGGCCCGGACGCGTCGTGCCCGTGGCCCTGCTGGTCGACGAGGTCTGGGACGGCGATCCGCCGGCCGACGCGACCGGGGCGCTGCAGGCGCTGGTGGGACGGCTGCGCCGGACGCTCGGCCCGGACGAGATCGCCTCCGTCGACGGCGGCTACCGGCTGACCGCCGCGCCCGACGACATCGACCTGCACCGCTTCGAGCGGCTGGCCGGCGACGGCCTGCGCGCCCTGGCCGACGGCGACCCGGCGAAGGCGGCCGTCGTCCTCGACGACGCCCTCGCCCTGTGGCGCGGCCCCGCCCTCCCCGGTCTGCCCGACCGCACGGCCGACGCGGCCCGGCTGGAGACCCGGCACCTGGACGTGCTGCGCGCCCGGCACACCGCTGCCCTCGCCCTCGGCGAGGCCGAGCAGTCCCTGCCCGAACTGACCGCGCTGTGCGACGGCCACCCCCTCGACGAACCCCTCCAGGCGCTGCGGTTGCGCGCCCTGCGCGACACGGGCCGCACCGCCGAGGCCCTGGCCGCCTACGAGGACGTACGACGCCTGCTCGCGGACCGCCTCGGCTCCGACCCCGGCGCCGAACTGCGCGCGCTGCACGCCGAGTTGCTGAAACCCGGACCGGCGCCCACGTCCCGGGCCACAGGGAGCGCTCCGCCCGGCAACCTGCGGGCCCGGCTGACCTCGTTCGTCGGCCGGGAGGCCGACATCGAGACCATCCGCGCCGACCTCGCCGCCGCCCGGCTGGTCACCCTGCTCGGGCCGGGCGGGGCCGGCAAGACCCGGCTGTCGCAGGAGGCCGCCGAGACCGTGCGGCAGAGCGTCCCCGACGGGGTGTGGCTCGCCGAACTCGCCCCGGTCGACGACCCCGACGCCGTCCCTGAGGCCGTCCTCACCGCCGTCGGCGCCCGCGAGACAGTGCTCTACGGGGCCGGCGCCGAGAGCATGCGGGCCGTCACCGACCGGCACGACGACCCGGTGGAGCGTCTCGCCGAGCACTGCGGCCCGCGCCGTATGCTGCTGATCCTGGACAACTGCGAGCACGTCGTCGAGGCCGCCGCCCACCTCGCCCAGGCGCTGCTGGAGCGCTGTCCCTGGCTCACCGTCCTCGCCACCAGCCGCGAACCGCTCGGCGTGAGCGGCGAGTTACTGCGCCCGGTGGAGCCACTGCCCGAGCCGGTGGCGCTGCGTCTGCTCGCCGAGCGGGGGGCCGCCGCACGCCCCGGCTTCCGCACCGATGTTGACGCCGACACCGCGGCGGCCTGCGCGGAGATCTGCCGCCGCCTCGACGGCCTGCCGCTGGCCATCGAACTCGCCGCCGCCCGGCTGCGGATGCTCACCCCGCGCCAGATCGCCGACCGGCTCGACGACCGTTTCCGGCTGCTCACCTCCGGCAGCCGCACCGCCCTGCCCAGACAGCAGACCCTGCGGGCCGTCGTCGACTGGTCCTGGGACCTGCTCGACGCGGACGAACGCGACGTACTGGGCCGGCTGTCGGTCTTCGCGGGTGGCTGCGACCTCGCCGCCGCCGAGGCCGTCTGCGGACCGGCCGCGTTCGACGCGCTCGGCTCCCTAGTCGACAAGTCCCTGGTGGTGGCCGTCCCTTCGGGCGACAGCGGGATGCGCTACCGGCTCCTGGAGACCGTCGCCGAGTACGCCGGCGAACGCCTCGACGAGTCCGGCCGGCGACCCGAGGCGGAGCGGGCGCACCTGACGTACTTCCGTGAAGTCGCCCGTACCACCGAGCCGATGCTGCGCGGCCCGCACCAGGTGGCCGCCATCGCGCTGCTGGAGCGGGAGTACGAGAACGTGCGCACGGCCCTGCGCCACGCTCTCGCCCTGCGCGACGAGCAGGAGGCGCTCTGCATCACCCTGTCGCTCGTCTGGTACTGGCAGATGCGCGACCTGCGCATCGAGGCCCGCCACTGGTGCGCCGAGGTCATGGCCCTCGCTCCCGACCCGTTCACCGAACCGGTGCGGCCCGCCGCCCCGCTGTGGCAGCGCTGCACCGCCGCCCCGCCCCCGATGACCGGCGAGGTCCTCGCCGAGGCCCGCCGCGGGGTGCACCTGGCCCATCTGGCCCACATGGACACCGGACTCGACGACTGGCAGACCCCGCAGGCCCAGCACAAGCTGCGCCTCGTCGGCGCGACGTACGAGCCGGGCATGCCGCAGGTCTGCCGGTCGCCCGGCCTGCTCTGGGTGTTCGCGGTGTTGCTGACCGGCGACATGGAGCGGCTGCGCCACGTGGTCGACGCGGCCATCCGCACCTGCCGGGCGAACCCCGGGTTCGAGTGGGAGCTGGCCTCCAACCTCCAGCTGCGCGCCAACTTCCTGGCCAACCGCAGCGACTGGGCCGGCGACGCCCGCCGCGACGCCGACGAGGCCCTGGAGATCCACCGCCGGCTCGGCGACACCTGGGGCATCGCCGAGGCCCTCTCCGCGCGCGGTGAGGCCCGCGAACGGGCCGGCGCGTACGGGGACGCCGCCGCGGACTACGAGGCGGCGATCGAGTACGCCGACCGTCTCGGCGCCCGCGCCCACACGGCCTTGCTCACCACCCGGCTGGGCAGCGCGCTGCTGGAGACGGACGAGACGGAGCGCGGTGAGCGACTGCTGCGCGAGATCATCGACGACACGAGGGGCCGGCACACCGAGGCCCTGCCCGCCGCCCGGCTCTTCCTGACCGGCTGGCTGTGCGCCACCGGGCGTACGGCGGAGGCCCGGGAGCACCTGCGGGCCCTGCGCAAGGAGTTCCGCCTCGCGCAGTACGTCCTCTTCGACGCGTTCATCCTCGGCGCCGAGGGCTGTCTGGAGGTTGCCGACGGCAACGACGAGCAGGCCCTGGTCGTCCTCCGAGAGGCGATCCGGCAGGCGGGCGATCCGTTGTCCGCCGCCATGGCGCCCCACATGCGCTCGGCGTACCTCACCACGGGTGCCGCCGCCCTCGCCGGAGTCGACGGCGGGCGGCGCGCCCGGGAGGCGGCCCGCTGCCTCGGCGCCGCCGACTCCTGGCTGCCGCCCGGGCACAGCGCCCCGCGCCTGGAGCGCGAGATACGCGCACGTGCCGAGGCGCGCGCCCGGGCGGCACTCGGTGACACGGCGTACGAGAGCGCGTACGCCGAGGGCGCCGGCCTCCTCCCGGAGGAGGCCGGCGCCCTGCTCGGACCGGAGTGATCAGCTCTTCGTGCGGAACTTGTGAATCGCGACCGGCGCCATCACCGCGGTGATCCCCACCGACCAGGCCAGCGTCATCCACAGGTCGTGGGCGACCGGGCCGCCCGCCATCAGCCCGCGTGCGGCGTCCGCCAGCGCGGACAGCGGGTTGACCTGGGTGAAGGACTCCAGCCAGCCCGGCATCGACCCGGTCGGCGCGAAGATCGACGAGCCGAACTGCAGCGGCATCAGCACCAGGAAGCCCATCGCCTGCACCGACTGGGCGTTCTTCATCACCACGCCCAGCGTGAGGAAGACCCACATCAGCGCCGAGCCGAAGACCGCGGACAGTCCCACGGCGGCGAACAGCCCCGGCCAGTTGGTGATGTCGAAGCCGACGAGCACGCCGACGACCATGAGGATCGCGGTGGCGATGAGCATCCGCATCATCTCGACCGAAATCTTGGCGAACAGCACCGAGCCGCGCCCGATCGGCAGCGACCGGAAACGGTCCATGACCCCGGTGTTGAAGTCCTGGTTGAACCCGGTGCCCACCCCCTGGGCCATGTTCATGCCCATCATGGCCATCAGGCCGGGCACGATGTACTGCACGTACGCCTGCTGCCCGCCGCCCAGCGACTGCCCGATCGAGCCGCCGAAGACGTACACGAACAGCAGGGTGAAGACGATCGGGAACAGCACGGCGTCGAACATCGACTCCGGGTCCTGCCGTATCCACAGCAGGTTGCGGCGCACCAGGGCGCCGGTGTGCCGCAGGTGGGCGCGCAAGGGGATGCGCGCGTCCGCGCGGAGGTCGGTCGTGGTGGCGGCGGCACTCATACGGCGACGGCCTCCTCGTGGGTCTCGGTGGGCGCGGCGTCCTGCGGGGCACTGGCGCGGTGGCCGGTGAGGGACAGGAACACCTCGTCCAGGCTGGGCAGTTCGGTGGTGATGGAGCTGAGCGTGATGCCGCGCGCGGTGACCGCGCCGACCACGGCGGTCAGCTGCTCGTCGCTCAGCACCGGGACGAGCACGGCCCCCCGCCCGGCGTCCACGGTGGCCGTGGCGAGCCCGGTGAGGCCCAGCGTGTCGAGGGCGTCCGCCAGCGGGCGCAACTGCAGCGGGTCGGCCGGGCGGACCCGCAGCGTACGCCCGCCGACCTTCGCCTTCAGCTCCTCGATGCCGCCGCCCGCGATGACCTTGCCCCGGTCCACGACGGTCAGCTCGGAGGCGAGCTGCTCGGCCTCCTCCATGTACTGGGTGGTCAGCAGTACCGTCACCCCGTCCCCGACCAGCCGCTTGACCTCGTCCCACACCTCGTTGCGGGTACGGGGGTCCAGTCCCGTGGTCGGCTCGTCCAGGTAGAGCACGGCCGGCCGGCCGATCATCGAGGCGGCCAGGTCCAGGCGCCGCCGCATGCCGCCGGAGTAGGTGGCCGCCGGCCGGCGGGCCGCGTCGGTGAGCGAGAACCGCTCCAGCAGCTCGTCGGCGCGGGACCGGGCCTCCTTGCGGGACAGGTCGAGCAGCCGCCCGATCAGGTACAGGTTCTCCCAGCCCGGAAGCTTCTCGTCCACGGAGGCGTACTGCCCGGTCAGCCCGATCACCCGGCGCAGCTGCCTCGGCTGGCGGACCACGTCGTACCCGGCGACGGTGGCGTGTCCGGAGGTCGGCGTCAGCAGGGTGGACAGGATCCGCACCAGCGTGGTCTTCCCGGCCCCGTTCGGCCCGAGCACCCCCATCACGGTGCCCTCGCGCACATCCAGGTCGACCCCGTCCAGCGCCCTGGTCCCCCCGTAGTGCTTGACCAGCCCCCGCACGGTGACGGCGCTCCCCGCGCCCCCTGGGTCATTGTCGTTTCGCGTCATGCGGAGAACCGTCCCAGCCCCCACCGACAAACCCCCGACATCCCACCGACAGGGGCGTTACCGCCGGCAGTCGTGTCCCCCGGTGCCTGAACGGCCCGGGAGGCACCCCGGGGGTGGCACGGGGGTGGCACGGGGGTGGCACGGGCGGGCGCGGGGACGCCTCCCACTCGAGCGGAGCCGGGAGCGGGGGAGGCACCCCGCGAGCGCCGGGCTGCGCAGCACCTCCCCGTCCGGCCCCGGACGTGCGCCGGCCCCGCCGACGGGGGAAGATCGACGGGGCCGGCCGGTGGTGCGGCAATGGCTCGACAGCAGCAGAGCTGCTCAGTGCACGGAGTGCGCCTCCTCCGGGAACGTCCCGCCGACCACGTCCTCGGCGAACGCCCGCGCCGCCCCGCTCATGACCTCACGCAGATCCGCGTACCGCTTCACGAACTTCGGCACACGCCCACCCGTCAGCCCCAGCATGTCGGTCCACACCAACACCTGCGCGTCCGTGTCCGGCCCGGCCCCGATCCCGACGGTCGGGATGTGCAGCACCCGCGTCGCCTCCGCCGCCAGCTCCGCCGGCACCAGCTCCAGCACCACCGCGAACGCCCCCGCGTCCTGCACGGCCTTGGCGTCCCGCAGCAACTGCTGCGCCGCCTCCTCGCCACGCCCCTGCACCCGGTAGCCCATCGCGTTCACCGACTGCGGCGTCAGTCCGATGTGGGCCATCACCGGGATCCCGGACTCCACCAGCAGCTCGATCTGCCGGTGCGACCGCTCGCCGCCCTCCAGCTTCACCGCGCCGACACCGGCCTCCTTCACCAGCCGGGTCGCCGAGCGCAGCGCCTGCACCGGGCCCTCCTGGTAGGAGCCGAAGGGCAGGTCGCCCACGATCAGGGCGCGCGAGGTGCCCCGTACGACCGCGGCGGACAGCATGGTCATCTCGTCGAGGGTGACGGGCACGGTGGACTCGTACCCGAGGTGGCAGTTGCCCGCGGAGTCGCCGACGAGGATCACCGGGATGCCGGCCTCGTCGAACACGGACGCGGTCATCGCGTCGTACGCGGTGAGCATGGGCCACTTCTCGCCGCGCTCCTTGGCGGCGGCGATGTCGCGGACAGTGATGCGGCGCGTGCCCTTGCCCCCGTACAGCGTCCTGCCGGTGGAGGGGGAACCGGGCGTCGTCCCGGTCCGGGCAGCCGAAAGCTGCGTCATGGAACCGTCTCCCAACACGTCATCTCGAGGCGCCCTGACGGCGTCCCCGGACCACGTCCATGGTGGCACCTCACCCGGAAGAGGGCCAGAGGTACCCCCGTGAGTTCCGCCGTGCGATATTCCGGAAGGATCTGGGCGAAACGCTTACGATACGAGACGGTATCGTATTGTAAATGGCTACTCTGAGCCGCATGACTTCTCCTGCCGCCCCCGCCCGCCGGGTCCCGGAGGCCGTGCACCGACGCCGTTGGGCGATCCTCGGCGTGCTGATGCTGAGCCTGCTGATCGTCGTCCTCGACAACTCGATCCTGAACGTCGCCATCAAGACGATCTCCACCCCCGCACCCACCGGCCTGGGCGCCACGCAGAGCGAGCTGGAGTGGGCGATCAACGCCTACACGCTCGTCTTCGCCGGCCTGCTCCTCAGCGCGGGACTGCTGGGCGACCGGCTCGGCCGCAAGAAGGTGCTGATCGGCGGTCTCGTCGCCTTCGGCACCGGTTCGGCGCTCGCCGCGTTCTCCGGCTCACCGGCCGAGCTGATCGGCTTCCGCGCGGTGATGGGCCTGGGCGCCGCGTTCGTCATGCCGGCCACCCTGGCCGTCCTGATGAACGTGTTCGAGCGCGACGAGCAGCCGAAGGCCATCGGCGTCTGGACGGGCGGCGTGGGCCTGGCCATCGCCATCGGCCCGATCACCGGCGGCGTCCTCCTGGAGCACTTCTGGTGGGGCTCGGTCTTCCTCGTCAACGTGCCGATCGTCGTCCTCGCCGTCGTCCTGATGCTGTGGCTGGTCCCCGACTCCCGCGACCCGGACCCGGGCCGGATCGACCCCGTCGGCGTCGTCCTGTCCGTGGCCGGACTGGTCCTGCTGGTCTACGGCATCATCAAGGGCGGCCAGCTCGCCGACTTCACCGACGCCACGGTGCTGTCGGCCGTCGGCGCCGGTCTCGCCGTACTCGCCGCGTTCGTGGTCTTCGAGAAGCGCAGCGACCATCCGTCCGTCGACGTCGCCTACTTCAGGAACAAGGTGTTCTCCGCCGCGATCGTCGCGATCGCGCTGGTCTTCTTCGCGCTGACGGGCGTGACGTTCTTCGCGGTCTTCTACACCCAGAGCGTGCGCGGCTACTCGGCGCTGGAGACCGGACTGCTGATGCTGCCGCTGGCCGCCACGCAGATGGTCTTCGCGCCCCGGGCCCGCCTCCTGGTGGACCGCATCGGCAACAGGGCCACCGCGACCGCCGGCCTGGTGGTGCTCGCGGGAACGCTGGCCGCCTTCGTCGTCCTGGACGGGGACACGCCGATCTGGGTCCTGGAGGTCGTCTTCTTCCTCATGGGAGCCGGCATGGCGCACGTCATGACGCCGGTCAGCGTCGTCGTCATGCAGGCCCTGCCCCGCGAGAAGGCGGGCTCCGCCTCCGCGCTGAGCAACACCTTCCGCCAGGTCGGCGGCGCCCTCGGCATCGCGGTACTCGGCTCGGTGCTGTCCACCGCCTACCGCAACGGCATCGAGGACGAGCTCGGCCCGCTGCCGCCCGGCGCACGGCACGCCGCCGGAGAGTCCATCGAGGCCACCCTGGCCGTGGCGGACCGGCTGGGTGCGCGCGGCGAGGCCCTGGCCGGCGCGGCCGACGACGCGTTCCTGCACGCGATGCACGTCACGGCACTGTGGGGGGCGGGTGTCGCGGTGCTGGGCGCGGTCGTCATCGCCGTGTTCCTGCCCGGCCGTGCGCCGACGCCCGAAGGGGGCGAGGAGAAACACGAGTTGGTGTCGGCGGCGGACTGAAACCCCCGGCCGGTGGACCGTCGCCACCGCCCACCGGGGAGAATCGTCCCAGCCCACCGAAAGGACCCGACGACGTGAGCCCGGCCGACACCGGCCCCCGGCAGGGCGGTCCCGTACGGGGCCGCCCCCGCAGCGAGGCGGTCGAACGCGCCATCATCGAGGCGGTGACGAAGCTCCTGGAGGACGGTGTGCCCCTCGCGGAGCTCTCCATCGAGCGCATCGCCCGCACCGCCGGCGTCGGCAAGGCCACCATCTACCGCCGCTGGAGCGGCAAGGAGCAACTCCTCGTCGACGTCCTGCGCGCCGCCGAGCCCCCGGACCCCGAACTCCCGGGCACCTCCGTGCGGGACGACCTCGTCGTCCTCCTGGAGTCCCTGCGCCTGCGCGGTCTGGCCGGCCGGACCTCGGCGATCCTGCACAACGTGCGCGCCCAGATGAAGAGCAGCCCCAACCTCTGGGCCGCCTACCACGACACCGTCATCCTGCCGCGCCGCAGACTGGGTCTGGAGGTGCTGCGCCGGGGCCGGGAGAACGGCGAACTGCGCGCCGACGTCGACCTGGAGGTCCTCAACGACATCGTCGTGGGCCCCATCCTCGTCCGCACCGTCCTGCGCCCCGACGCCGACCTCCCGGACGGCCTCGCCGAACAGGTGGTCGACACCCTCCTCCAGGGTCTACGCCCCGTCAGCGGCTAGCCCCCATGTGCGCGTTTCGTCACAGAGGGCGCTCTCGCCACCCCCGCCCGGAACTCCCCGGGCGCCCCCGCACGTCCTCGCCCCCGTACGGCCGTCGAGGGGCGGCAGGAACGGAACCGATCATCCCCTAGGGTCTTACGGACACGGGGTGACGGTGCGCACGGCAGGTTGTGAGGCGACGGTATGGCGCAGCAGGCGTACATGACGGAGACGGACAACGGCGGTCCGGGGTCCGAGCAGCAGCCGACCCGGCTCCGGCGCCTGCGCGAGCGCCTCACCAGAGGCTGGCGCGACGACCGCGGCATCTGGCGCCGCGGCGTCGTCCTCGCCGTCTGCTCGCCCCTGACGGCCCTGGTCATGCTGGCCCACACCCACATCCCGAACGCGATCGGCAACCTGGGCAGCCTGGTGGACACCTTCCTCCCCTGGGCGGGCCTGCTGATCCCCGTGCTGCTCGTCCTCGGCCTGATCCGCAAGTCGGCGACGGCACTGATCGCGACGGTCCTGCCGGCGGCCGTCTGGCTGAACCTCTTCGGCGGCCTGCTCACCGACAAGACCACCACGGGCGGCGACCTCACGCTGGTCACGCACAACGTCAACGCCGACAACCCGGACCCGGCCGCCACCGCCCGCGACGTGGCCGCGTCGGGCGCGGACGTGCTGGCCCTCGAGGAGCTGAAGGCGTCGGAGGTCCCCACGTACGAGCGGGCGCTGGAGTCGACGTACAAGTACCACGAGGTGGTCGGCACCGTCGGCCTGTGGAGCAAGTACCCCCTGAACGACGTGAAGGCGGTCGACATCCGCCTCGGCTGGAAGCGCGCGATGCGCGCCACGGTGACCGCGCCGGCCGGCCAGGTCGCCGTCTACGTCGCGCACCTCCCCTCCGTCCGGGTGAAGCTGGAGGCCGGTTTCACGGCCCGCCAGCGGGACAAGAGCGCCGACGCCCTGGGCGAGGCCATCGCCGACGAGCCACTGCCGAACGTCGTCCTGCTCGGCGACCTGAACGGCACGATGAACGACCGCGCCCTGAACGCCGTCACCTCCCAGATGCGCTCCACCCAGGGCGCCGTGGGCAGCGGCTTCGGCTTCAGCTGGCCGGCGTCGTTCCCGATGGCGCGGATCGACCAGATCCTGGTCAAGGGCGCCGAACCGGAGAGTTCCTGGACCCTGCCGGCCACGGCGAGCGACCACCTGCCCATCGCGGCCCGGGTGAGGCTCACCGCGCAGGACGACTGAGGACCGCAGGGTGACGCCGGGGCGGTGACTTCGCCCCCGGTGGTCGTGGTGTCCGCGCGGCCCGGCGTTCTGCGGGCGCCCCGTGCCGGCGTGGGCCGGGTGCGGGGTTGAGCGGCCCGGCGCTCGCGGTACGCCTCCCCACCCCGGCTTCTCCCCACTCCCGGTCCGCTCGAGCGGGAGCCCTCCGTGAACGGGAGACACCCATCGCCCTGGAGGAGCCTCCCGGGCCTTCACGGCACCGGGGGAGACACGACTTGACCGTGGGGGCTGAGGCGGGCGGCCACGTGCGGCGGGGGAGGGGCCGGAGCGAGGGCGGCCGCGTACGGCGGGAAGGGGCCGGGGCGGGGGCGGCCGCCCGCAGCGGCCGGCGCGTCCGCACCCCACGCCCCCTCCGGCGGACGTGATCCGCGCCGGTCCGATAACGGACACCCCCGACACGGCCCCGCCCCACCCACCGACCGCAGGCGCCACCCGAGCCCCCACCGGACCGAAAGCCGCGCCGCAGGTGTTCCGCGGATGCGCGTCAGACGCGCGCGCCCTCGCGCCAGCCGTTCGTGATCGGAAGACGGCGGTCCTTGCCGAAGCCCTTCGGCGAGATCTTCGTGCCCGGCGGGTACTGCCGCCGCTTGTACTCCGCCCGGTCCACCATTCGCAGCGTCCTCGTCACCAGCTCCGCGTCGAACCCGGCCGCCACGATCTCGTCCGCCCCCCGGTCCCCGTCCACGTACAGCGCCAGGATCGCGTCCAGCACCGGGTAGTCCGGCAGCGAGTCCGTGTCCACCTGCCCCGGCCGCAGCTCCGCACTCGGCGGCTTCGAGATCGAGTTCTCCGGGACCGGCGGCGTCTCCCCCCGCTCCACCGCCGCCCGGTTGCGCCACCGGGCCAGCCGGAACACCGACGTCTTGTACACGTCCTTGATCGGCCCGTACGCCCCCACGGAGTCCCCGTACAGCGTCGAGTACCCCACCGCCAGCTCCGACTTGTTCCCCGGCGCCAGCACGATGTGCCCCTCCTGGTTGGAGATCGCCATCAGCAGCGTCCCCCGCAGCCGCGACTGAAGGTTCTCCTCCGCCAGCCCCGTCAGCCCCAGCGCACCCATGTACGCGTCGAACATCGGCTCGATCGCGACGGTCCGGTAGTTCAGCCCGGTCCGCCGGGCCAGCTCCGCCGCGTCGTCCTTCGAGTGCTCCGACGAGTACTTCGAGGGCATCGACACGCCGTACACGTTCTCCGCCCCGACCGCGTCACAGGCGAGCGCGGCGACCAGCGCCGAGTCGATCCCCCCGGACAACCCGATCAGCACCGACCGGAACCCGTTCTTCGCGACGTACGCCCGCAGCCCGACCACCAGCGCGGAGTACACCTCCTCGTCGTCGTCGAGCCGCTCGGCGTACCCCCCGGCCGACGAGGCGTCGTACGCGGGCACGGGCTCCTCCGACAGCACGACCCGGTCGATCCGCAGCCCGTCGTCGACCACCCCCGACGGCGCGTCCGCCTCCGCCGCCGGAAGGTCGAGGTCGACCACGACACACACCTCGGCGAACTGCGGCGCACGCGTCACGACCTCGCCGTCACGGTCCACCACGATCGAATCCCCGTCGAAGACCAGCTCGTCCTGCCCGCCCGTCATCGCGAGGTACGCGGTCGTGCACCCCGCCTCCTGCGCCCGCTTGCGCACCAGCTCCAGCCGGGTGTCGTCCTTGTCCCGCTCGTACGGCGAGGCGTTGATCGACAGCAGCAGCCCGGCCCGCGCCGACCGGGCCGCCGGCACCCGCCCCCCGTCCTGCCACAGGTCCTCGCAGATGGCGAGGGCGACGTCGATCCCGCGCACCCGCACCACCGGCATGGTGTCACCGGGCACGAAGTACCGGAACTCGTCGAAGACGCCGTAGTTCGGCAGGTGGTGCTTGGCGAAGCCCAGCACCACCTCACCCCCGTACAGCACGGCGCCCGCGTTCTGCGGCGCACCGGCCGGCTGCCCGTACTTCGGCTGGGCGGCGCCGCTGCGGTCGAGGTACCCGACGATCACCGGAAGGTCCCCGAACCCCTCCTCGGCGAGCCGTGAGGCGAGGGAGCGCAGGCCGGCCCGGGAGGCCTCCACGAAGGACGACCGCAGGGCCAGGTCCTCCACGGGATACCCGGTCAGAGCCATCTCGGGGAACGCCACGAGGTGCGCCCCCTGCTCGGCGGAGTGCCGGGTCCAGCGGACAATCGTTTCGGCGTTGCCGGCGAGGTCGCCGACGCTCGAGTCGATCTGGTTCAGGGCGAGACGTAGTTGAGGCACGGGCCCAGTGTAATCGTCAAAGCGACGCGATGTCCCGGAGCCCCGTCCGCTACGACCGGGCCGCCGCCCCCCGCCGCTCCAGCATGTCCGCCATCAGCGTGATCTCCGACTCCTGCCCCTCCACCATCCCCCGCGCGAGCCGCTTCCCGGCCCCCACCTCGCACGCGCGGACGCAGGCCTGGGCCATGTGGACCCCGCCCTCGTGGTGGTCCGTCATGAGCTGCAGGTAGAAGACCTCCGCCCGCTCCCCGCTCAGCGAGCCCAGCCGCTTCATCTCGGTGTTGGTCGCCATCCCCGGCATCAGCGCCCCGTCCTCGCCCGAGGCCGCGTCCGCCATGCCCATCCAGGCCATCGGCGGATCCGCGGACGCCTTGGGCAGCTCCCACAGGTCCAGCCAGCCCAGCAGCATGCCCGGCTGGTTGGCCTGCGTCTGGGCGATGTCGTAGGCGAGCCGCCGGACCTCCTCGTCGTCCGTGCGGTCCCGCACGACGTACGACATCTCGACGGCCTGCTGATGGTGCACGGCCATGTCCCGGGCGAACCCGGCGTCCGCGGACTCCGCGGACGGGACCGCGTCCGGGGACCCCGCGTCCCCGGCCACCGCGTAGGTGATCGCCCCGGCCGCGATCAGCGCCGTGGCCGCGGCCCCCGCGATCAGCCCCGTCTGCCTCACCTGGACAGCCCGTTGGTGCAGGCGGCCCCCGGCTCGGGCGTCTGCTCCCCCTGGACGAACTTCTCGAAGAACGCGTCCAGGGCCGGATCGTCCGCACCGCTCACCGTGCGCTGGTGCCCCCAGGCGGACAGCATGATCGGGTCCTTCTGGCCGTCCACCGGGCTCATCAGCGTGTACGGCGTCTTCTTCACCTTCGCCGCCAGCGCGTCGACGTCCGCCTCGTCGGCCGAGGCGTTGTACGTCACCCACACGGCGCCGTGCTCCAGCGAGTGCACGGCGTTGGTGTCGTTGATCTCGTCGGTGTAGACGTCCCCGTTGCAGTTCATCCACACCGGGTTGTGGTCACCGCCGACCGGGGGCGAGACGGGGTAGTCCACCGCCTTGGTCACGTGGTTGCGCCCCAGTTCGCCCTCCCACTTCCGCACGCCGTCGTCGCCCGTGACGAACGTGTCCGAACTCTCGGACTCGGCGGCGGCGGCGGCGGTGCCGCCGCCGTCCGACTGCGACTGGACGAGCACCACACTGCCGGCGACGAGCCCGGCGACGGCCGCCGGGAGAGGAGGAGTGGGACGAACGGATCAGCTGATCGTAAGGGGGAAGGCGGGGCGAGCCGCAGGGGGCGGGGGGACCCGGTCCGGCACCCACCCACCCACGCGCACGCCACCCGCACAGGTCCTCCACTCCGAATGGTTTGAACCCTATATACGTATTGCCTACGCTGCCTGGTATGCGGCTCCTCCGCTCCACCGACCTGGCTCTCCGGGTCCTCATGCGCCTCGCTGCGGCCGGCGACTCCAACCCGACGACGCGGGACGTCTCGACGGTCATGGACGTGCCGTACACCCACGCCGCGAAGGTCGTCGCCGTGCTCCGGCACATGGGCCTGCTCACGGCCCGGCGCGGCAGGGGAGGAGGCCTCGCGCTCACGGAGGAGGGCCGTACCGCCTCGGTGGGCGCGGTGGTCCGGGCCTTCGAGGGCGAGGGCGACGTCGCCGACTGCGAGGGCGCCGCCACCTCGTCCCCCTGTCCGCTGAGCTCCGGCTGCCGACTGCGCGGCGCCCTGCGCGGGGCCCAGGAGGCGTTCTTCGCCTCGCTGGACCCGGTCACGGTGGCGGACATCGTCGAGGCGCCCACGGGCCCCCTCCTGCTGGGCATCTCCCCGAGGCCGTGAGCCGCCCGTTACGGACACCGGCCCGGAACGGGCAGGATGGGCCCCGGAGCGGTACACCTGTCGTGTGCGGGGCGTTCATGCCGCGGCAGGCCGGCCGATCGAGGTCGGCAACGCGTGTGAAACGCTGATGTGGTGGGATGCTCGCAATGCCCGGCCGTCTCCCCAGGGTGTGGGAGCGGACGGGCGGCCTGACCGGCAAGGATGGGGAAGCGGAAGATGGACAAGCAGCAGGAGTTCGTGATCCGGACGCTGGAGGAGCGCGACATCCGGTTCGTGCGCCTGTGGTTCACCGACGTGCTGGGCTTCCTCAAGTCCGTGGCCGTCGCCCCCGCCGAACTCGAGCAGGCGTTCGACGAGGGGATCGGCTTCGACGGCTCCGCCATCGAGGGCTTCGCCCGGGTGTACGAGTCCGACATGATCGCCAAGCCGGACCCGTCGACGTTCCAGATCCTCCCCTGGCGCGCCGAGGCCCCCGGGACGGCCCGCATGTTCTGCGACATCCTCATGCCGGACGGCTCCCCGTCCTTCGCCGACCCGCGCTTCGTTCTCAAGCGCGCCCTGGCCCGCACCTCCGACCTGGGCTTCACCTTCTACACCCACCCGGAGATCGAGTTCTTCCTGCTGAAGGACAAGCCGCTGGACGGCAGCCGCCCGACCCCCGCGGACAACTCCGGCTACTTCGACCACACCCCGCAGAACGTCGGCATGGACTTCCGCCGCCAGGCGATCACCATGCTGGAGTCGATGGGGATCTCAGTGGAGTTCTCCCACCACGAGGGCGCCCCCGGCCAGCAGGAGATCGACCTGCGCTACGCGGACGCGCTCTCCACGGCGGACAACATCATGACGTTCCGCCTGGTCATGAAGCAGGTGGCGCTGGAGCAGGGCGTCCAGGCCACCTTCATGCCCAAGCCCTTCTCCGAGCACCCGGGCTCCGGCATGCACACCCACCTCTCCCTCTTCGAGGGCGACCGCAACGCGTTCTACGAGTCCGGCGCCGAGTACCAGCTCTCCAAGGTCGGCCGCTCCTTCATCGCGGGCCTGCTGCGGCACGCGGCGGAGATCTCCGCGGTCACCAACCAGTGGGTCAACTCCTACAAGCGCATCTGGGGCGGCACGGAGCGCACGGCCGGCGCCGGCGGCGAGGCCCCCTCGTACATCTGCTGGGGACACAACAACCGCTCGGCGCTGGTCCGCGTGCCCATGTACAAGCCCGGCAAGACCGGCTCGGCGCGCGTGGAGGTCCGCTCCATCGACTCCGGCGCCAACCCGTACCTGACCTACGCCGTCCTGCTGGCCGCCGGCCTGAAGGGCATCGAGGAGGGCTACGAGCTCCCGCCGGGCGCCGAGGACGACGTCTGGGCCCTGTCCGACGCGGAACGCCGCGCGCTGGGCATCGAGCCGCTGCCGCAGAACCTGGGCGAGGCCCTGACCCTGATGGAACGCAGCGACCTGGTCGCCGAGACCCTCGGAGAGCACGTCTTCGACTTCTTCCTGCGCAACAAGAAGCAGGAGTGGGAGGAGTACCGCTCCGAGGTCACCGCCTTCGAGCTGCGCAAGAGCCTGCCGGTGCTGTAGGCGCGGGCCGGGACGGAGATCCGGTCGGGCAGCGGGCGCACGGGGCCGGCGACCGTGCGCCCCGGCCCCCGTACGGGGGCGCCCGGCGGTCAGCCCATGCTCTTCGCACCGTCCAGCGATTCACGGACGATGTCGGCGTGGCCGGCGTGCTGGGCGGTCTCGGCGATGATGTGCAGCAGCACCCTGCGGGCCGTCCACCGCGCGCCGGACTCGAACCACGGGGCCTTCGGCAGGGGCCATGCGACGTCGAGGTCGGGCAGGGCCGCGACCAGGCCGTCGGTCCGGGCGGCCACGTCGGCGTAGTCGGCCAGCACGCCGGCCAGCGTCTCACCGGGCAGCATCCGGAACTCGTCGGCCCGCCGGGTCCAGTCCTCCTCGGTCATGGCCGTGAAGTCCCCCATCGCCGAGGGGCCGTTCAGGATGAAGTCCACCCAGCCCCGCTCGACCGAGGCGACGTGCTTGATCAGGCCGCCCAGGCAGAGCTCGCCGGCGGTCGTCCGCAGCCCGGCCTGCTCGTCGGTCAGATCACGGGTGGTGAAGCGCAGGAAGTGCCGGTGCTTGGCGAGCGTCTCCAGCAGGTCGGCGCGCTCACCGGTCACCGCCGGGCCCTCGGCGGGGTCGCTGGTGGTCAGCTCGTTCACGGTCATGGTCTTCGCCTTCCGTCGTTCCTGTTCCGCGGTCGAGGACCACGCTAGGAGCGATATAGGACGGATTCCGACCTAGGGCGGGGGTGCCTGCCCCCGCGGAAGCGGAAGTATCACTTCCGTAACTGCGCGGAACCTTGTCAGTCCCTCGGATGTGGCCCTACTGTCACGACAGAATCAGGAAAGCGCTTTCTCGCCGATGAGCCGGCCCACCCAGCCTTCCCTTGTCGGCAGTACTGACATGCCCATGACATAAGGCAGCTCGGTGCGGAACGCACGGCACACGAGAGCGAAAGGCGATACGGGAATGAGACGATCAGTCGCAGTGCGACTCTCCGCTCTACTGGCCACGGGAGCCCTCGCGGCGGCGACCGGCGTGGCCCTGTCCACGTCCACGGCGTCCGCCGCCACCGGCGGCGTCACCGGCTACGCCACCCAGAACGGCGGGACCACCGGCGGTGCGGGCGGCCAGACGGTCCGCGCCACCACCGGTACCGCGATCCATCAGGCCCTGTGCAGCCGGGCCAGCAGCTCCACCCCGATCACCATCCAGGTCGAGGGCACCATCAACCACGGCAACACCGCCAAGGTGTCCGGCAGCAGCTGCAACACCGCCGCCGGCGTCATCGAGCTCAAGCAGATCAGCAACGTCACGATCGTCGGTGTCGGCAACGGCGCCGTCTTCGACCAACTGGGCATCCACATCCGGGAGTCCAGCAACATCATCATCCAGAACGTGACGATCCGGAACGTCAAGAAGTCGGGCTCGCCCACGTCGAACGGCGGAGACGCCATCGGCATGGAGAGCGGTGTCCGCAACGTCTGGGTCGACCACACCACCCTGGAGGCGTCCGGCGGCGAGTCGGAGGGCTACGACGGCCTCTTCGACATGAAGAACAACACCCGGTACGTGACGCTGTCCTACAGCATCCTGCGCAACTCCGGCCGCGGCGGCCTCATCGGCTCCAGCGAGAGCGACACCTCGAACGGGTACGTCACGTTCCACCACAACCTGTACGAGAACATCGACTCCCGTACGCCCTTGCTGCGCGGCGGCGTCTCGCACATCTACAACAACCACTACAGGAACCTGAACGAGTCCGGGATCAACTCACGCGCCGGCGCCCGCGCCAAGGTGGACAACAACTACTTCGAGGACTCCAAGGACGTCCTCGGCACGTTCTACACCGACGCGGCGGGCTACTGGCAGGTCAGCGGCAACATCTTCGACAACGTGACCTGGTCCTCGCGCAGCGGTGACAACAACCCGGCCGGTCCGAACCCGACGTCGAACACGTCGGTCGGCATCCCGTACGCCTACACCCTCGACGCGGCCGACTGCGTGCCGGGCGTGGTGAGCCGGACGGCGGGCGCCGACCAGGGCCTGAGGGTCTCGAACGGCAGCTGCACCCCGCAGAGCCCGGACCCGGACCCGACCGACCCGGACCCGACCGACCCGGACCCGACCGACCCGGACCCGACCGACCCGCCCACCGGCACCAACCTCAGCCTCGGCGCGGGCGCCGACGGTTCCTCCAAGGCATCCGGGACGAGCTACGGCAACGTCGTCGACGGCAGCACGAGCACGTACTGGTCGCCGTCCGGCTCGACCGGCTCCGTCTCGGTCAAGTGGGGCTCCGCCACCAAGGTGTCCAGGATCGACATCCGGCAGGCGTCGGGTTCCGGCACCGTCCACTCCTACCGGGTCGTCAACCACGACACGGGCGCCGTCCTGGCCTCCGGCAGCGGAGCGGGCGTCATCAGTTTCCCCGCGACCTCCCTGAAGAAGATCACTTTCGAGATCACCGGTGCCTCGGGCACCCCGAGGATCGCCGAGTTCGAGACGTACGCGAGCTGACACGCACCGGGGGCCGCCCTCGCGGCGGGTCCCGGCCCCGGCCGGCGTGACGCGTCACGAAGCGGCCCCCGTCGCCGCCGTGAGGGCGGGACGGGGGCCGTCGGGGGTCCCGGAACCCCGGACGTGGCCGGAGCAGGGGGCATCGCGACCTCGACGCAGTCGCCGGGATCGCCGCTGTCGCCGTAGCCGCTCATGCGTCCCCTCCGCCGTACGCGTCGTGCCGCGACACGGCTCACGCCGGACAGTACGGTGACGTCACACCGCGGGACCGGCCACGAAGCACGGCATCGGGTGACTCCCCGCACCGCCGCACACGTTCGGGGCGGCGGTGCGGGGTACCCGGCGGACATGTTCTTCTTCTTCAGCAATCGGATCGGCTGCGTCGGGTCGCTGCTCATCAGTGCGGTGGCGACCGTCATCCTGATCCTGATCCTCACCCGTTGACCGAGCGCCGGTCCGGGGCCGCTCCGGAAGGGACGGAACCGGAAGGACGGAAGGAGCCCTGCTCCGGGCCCGGACGGGCCCGGAGCAGGGCTCCTTCCGCTCGACGCCGTCGGTGTCCGGTCCTCAGGCGGGGCCGGAGCGCCCGTGGGTCCCGTCCTTGAGGCTGCGGCCGGAGTCCCTGGCCTGGTCGGTGACCTGGCCGGCCTGGTCGCGGGCCTCGTCCTGGGTGGTGCGGGCCGCCTGCTGTGCGGTGCCCTTCACCTCGGCGGCCGCGCTCTGTGCGGCCTCCCTGGCGTCCTCCTTCAGGTGCTGCGCGGACTCGGCGGCGGCCTGCTTGACCGGCTCCAGCGCCTCGGCGCCGCGCTCCATCAGCTCGGACGCCTTCTGCTGCTCCTTCTCGGAGGCGGGGATCACCGAGGCGGCCAGCAGGCCGACGCCGAAGGCGACCAGGCCGGCGGCGATCGGGTTGCCCTGCGTCTGGCGGCGGGCCATCTCGGGCGTCTGCTGGATGGCCTCTCCCGCCTGACCGGCGGCCTCGCGTGTCGAGTCGGCCGCGTGTCCGGTGCCCTCCTGCACCGAACCGGCCGCCGACCGGGCGGTGTCGGCCACCCCGTGCGCCGTGTGGGAGGCGGTGCCCATGACGCGGTCACGGACGCCCGACACCGTGCGGCGCATCCGCGCCTTGCGGCGGCGGGCCATACGGCGCGGGCTGGCCCGGTCGGCGAGCCGGTCCACGTCCGCGGACAGCTGGTTGCGGGTGGCCGCTATCTCGGCCCTCATTTGGTCGGGTGACGTGCCCATTCCGCGTCCTCCTTCAGCGTCTGGACGGTGTGCTCGGGCTTCGGCGAGACGGTGCGCATCCTCGCGCGGCCCTTCTGGTACAGCACGGCCGCGGCGACGGCCCACAGCGCGGCGACGATCAGCGCGGCCCAGCCGCCGTCCATCACGTTGGCCAGGCCGAACATGGCCGCCAGCGACAGGAACAGCAGGACCATGTAGCCGGCGAGGCCGGCGCCGCCGTACATCCCGGCCGCCTTGCCCGCCTTGGCGCCCTCCTCCTTGACCTCGGTCTTGGCCAGCTCCACCTCCTGGCGGAAGAGGACCTGGAGGTCGGAGGTCACCCGGGACAGCAGCTCACCCGCGGAACGCTCACCTTCGTGCGGCTCGGCCGAGCGGGCCCGGGACAGCGGTGACAGCGTGGCCATCTCACACCTCCGGGAACGGACGGCCCGGCGTGCCGAGGCTCGGCGGTGCGGGCGGTGCGGTCCCCGGCGGGGGAGCGGCCGGCAGGGTCCCGGCGGCCGGGGCCGCGGTGACCTGGCGCTGTCCGTCCCCGTCGGTCCGGGACGCCGTCTGCGTCGCCTTCGCCAGGCGCCCGACGGCCAGTCCGGCCAGCAGCGCGCCGCCGAGGAAGGCGCCGGGGCGGCGCCGGGCGAAGCCCTGGAGGTCGGCGATGAGGCCTTCGGCCCCCTGCCGCTCCAGATAGTCGGCCGCCCGCGTCCCCTTGTCGCCCGCGCGGGCCGCCAGACTGCGGGCGGGCGAGTCCTTCTCCGCGTGGGCCGCCAGCCCGGAGAAGTCGTTCGCCCACTGCCGCAGCGTGCCGGCCGCCCGCTTCGTCTGCCCGTCCGCCTCGTCGATCGCGCGGGTGCGCAGGTCCTCGATGACCGTGCCGGCCTGCTGCCGCGCCTCGCCCACGACGGTCCGGGCCTGTTCCGCCGCGGTTCCCGCGACCTGCCCCGCGGCCTGCCTGGCCTGGCCGGCCGTCGCGGAGGTCTCTGCCTTGACCTTGTCTCCGGTGCTCCCGGATCCGGTTCGTACGGACTCACTCATCGGCGACTTCCCCTCATCGGATGTGTGCGTACGGCCCGTGTCCGGTGACCCGGTGTGGGCCGGAGCTCGCGCTCCGGACCGCACACGTGGCCGTCCGTCCCACCCCGAGTGGCCATTTGCCATGGTTTGACACACAGGGCGGGCAATGTGTGTCGCGTGGTCGGGCGCCGCCTTCGTTCCATGGGAGCCGGGTGGTCCCTGAGGAGCGCTTCATGACCGTGGTGGTGGAAGTCCCTGGCGCGGTCGATGTCGCTCACGGGGAGGGGATCGCTTCGAGGGGCACGCCCATGGAACAGCGACTCCTTCGTCGACGGCCGGCCCGGCTTCAGGCGAACCGCCACCTGGTCTGGCTGAACGGCTCCCCCTTGCCGAAGCCGAACACGGTCCGCGGCGCCACCGAGAACACGACAGCGTGTCCCGGACCGTGGTGGAAGCACCCGTCGCGGACCTCGAAGCTCCAGAAGTCGCCGTACTTCGCCTCCCACGCCGCCGCCAGCTCGCGCAGCCGGGCCTCGTCGAAGACCCGTACCGCCTCGCCCTCCACCACCACGTCGTAGCCCTCGTCCCAGGTGTTGGTGCCGGTCGTCAGCACGACGTGCGGGTTCTGCGCCAGGTTGCGGGCCTTGCGCTCGTCCGGGCCGGTGCAGAAGTGCAGGGCGCCGGCCCGCCAGACGGCCGGGAGCGGGGTGACGTGGGGGCGGCCGTCGGGGCGGACCGTGGAGACCCAGAACAGTTCCGCCCCGGCGAGCAGCCGCTCCGTCTCCGGCCAGGGTGGTGCCTGGGCCGCCGGATCGCTGTAGCGCGGGTCGAGGCGGGTCTCGGGGGTGTCGCTCACGGGTCCTCCGTCACGGGTCGGCCGTACGTACCGTCCTCACTTTGACTCCGTCCGCCCCCGGAACTCATCGCGGGCCGTCCCGGGCCCGCGGGACCGTACTCCGGATAGGCTCGGGGCCGTACGACCCTGATCCGAGGCATGTGCACCAGGCACAGGCGCGAGGCACGAGGGAGGCCGGGGATGACGTCGGCGCCGGGGCGCAGGAGCAGTACCTTCACACGGCTGCTGCGGCACGGCTTCACCGACCCGTCCGCCGCCGAGCGACTGCTCGACGGCGCCGGGCTGACGCCCGTGCGCAACGACCCCGTACTGCTGGACGCCTTCGGCGCCACCGCCGACCCCGATCTCGCGCTCCGGGGACTCGTACGGCTGCTGGAGGCGCAGGACGGGGCCACCGCCCGCCAGGAGCTGCTGGACACCCTGATAGCCGCCAAGCCGCTGCGGGACCGGCTGCTCGGGGTACTCGGCGCGTCCGAGGCGCTCGCCGACCATCTGGCCCGGCACCCGGGCGACTGGCGGGCCCTCGTCACCTACGAGCCGCGCGACCTGCACCCGGACGTCGAGGAGTTCGAGCGGGGCCTCGCCGGCGCCACCGACCCGGTCTCGCTCCGCGTCGCCTACCGGCGCTGTCTGCTGTCCATCGCCGCCCGTGACGTCTGCGGCACCATCGGGATCGCCCAGACCGCCGCCGAACTCGCCGACCTCGCCACCGCCACCCTGCGCGCCGCCCTCGCCCTCGCCGGGGCCGCCGCACCCGAGGACACCGCGCTGTGCCGGCTCGCGGTGATCGCGATGGGCAAGTGCGGGGGACACGAGCTGAACTACGTCTCCGACGTCGACGTCATCTTCGTCGGCGAGGCGGCCGACGGGGCCGACGAGGACAAGGCGCTGCGCGCCGCGACCCGGCTCGCCTCGCACATGATGCGGATCTGCTCCGAGACCACCGTCGAGGGCTCCATCTGGCCCGTCGACGCCAATCTGCGCCCCGAGGGCCGCAACGGGCCGCTCGTGCGCACCCTTGCCTCCCACCTCGCCTACTACCAGCGCTGGGCCAAGACCTGGGAGTTCCAGGCGCTGCTCAAGGCCCGTCCGGTCGCCGGGGACCGGGCGCTCGGCGAGGAGTACGTCGCCGCCCTCCAGCCGCTGGTGTGGGGGGCCGCCGAGCGGGAGAACTTCGTCGCCGACGTGCAGAAGATGCGCCGCCGGGTGGTGGAGAACATCCCCGCCGCCGAGGTCGACCGGCAGCTGAAGCTGGGCCCGGGGGGCCTGCGGGACGTCGAGTTCGCGGTGCAGCTGCTCCAGCTGGTGCACGGCCGCTCCGACGCCTCGCTGCGCAGCGGCACCACCCTCGACGCGCTGAAGGCCCTCGCCGCCGGCGGCTACGTCGGCCGCGCGGACGCCGCCCAGCTCGACGACGCCTACCGCTTTCTGCGCTCCATGGAGCACCGCATCCAGCTCCACCGGCTGCGCCGCACCCACCTCGTCCCCGAGGACGAGGCCGACCTGCGCCGCCTGGGCCGCTCCCTCGGCCTGCGCACCGACCCGGTCGCCGCCCTGACCCGGGAGTGGAAGCGGCACGCCTCCGTCGTACGGCGGCTGCACGAGAAGCTGTTCTACCGGCCGCTGCTGGACGCCGTCGCCGCGCTCGCCCCCGGCGAGGCCCGGCTCAGCGCCGCGGCCGCGCGGGAGCGGCTGGTCGCGCTCGGGTACGCCGATCCGGCCGCCGCGCTGCGCCATCTGGAGGCGCTGGCGTCCGGTGTCACCCGCAAGGCCGCCATCCAGCGCACCCTGCTGCCCGTGCTGCTCGGCTGGTTCGCGGACTCCGCCGACCCGGACGCCGGTCTGCTCACGTTCCGCAAGGTCTCCGACGCGCTCGGCAAGACGCCCTGGTACCTGCGGCTGCTGCGCGACGAGGGCGCCGCCGCCGAGAACCTGGCCCGGGTGCTGTCCGCCGGCCGGCTCGCCCCCGACCTGCTGATGCGCGCCCCCGAGGCGGTGGCGCTGCTCGGCGACGGCGGCGGGGGGCTCCAGCCGCGCTCCCGCGCCCACCTGGAGCAGGAGATCCTCGCCGCCGTCCGCCGCGCCGACAACGCCGTCCAGGGCGTCACCGCCGCCCGCGGGGTGCGCCGCCGCGAGCTGTTCCGCACGTCCGCCGCCGACATCGTCGGCTCCTACGGCACCGAGTCCCAGCCCGCCGAGGCCGACCAGGGCGCCCTGGTGGACCTGGTGGGCGGCGCGGTCTCCGACCTGACGGCCGCCACCCTCTCCGGCACGCTGCGCGCCGTCGTCCGCGAGGGCTGGGGCGACACGCTGCCCACCCGGTTCGCGATCATCGGCATGGGCCGCTTCGGCGGGCACGAGCTGGGCTACGGCTCCGACGCGGACGTCCTGTTCGTGCACGAACCGCGCGACGGCGTGGACGAGCGGGAGGCCGCCGAGGCCGCGGGCAAGGTGGTCACCGAGATGCGCCGCCTGCTCCAGGTCCCCAGCGCCGACCCGCCCCTGCTCATCGACGCCGACCTGCGCCCGGAGGGCAAGTCCGGCCCGCTGGTGCGCACGCTCAAGTCGTACGAGGCGTACTACCGCCGCTGGGCGCTGGTGTGGGAGCGGCACGCGCTGCTGCGCGCCGAGCACGTCGCCGGGGACGAGGACCTGGGCCGCCGCTTCACCGAGCTGATCGACCCGCTGCGCTACCCGGCCGCCGGGCTCGACGAGGAGGCCGTCCGCGAGATCCGGCGGCTGAAGGCCCGCATGGAGTCCGAGCGACTGCCGCGCGGCGCCGACCCCAAGCTGCACACCAAGCTCGGGCCGGGCGGGCTGTCCGACGTGGAGTGGACCGTGCAACTGCTCCAGCTGCGGCACGGCGCGCGGGAGCCCGGCCTGCGCACGACCCGCACCCGGCAGGCGCTGGCCGCCGCCCGCGCGGCCGGGCTGATCTCCGAGGAGGACGCCTCCACCCTGGACGAGGCCTGGGTGCTCGCCACCCGCGTGCGCAACGCGGTGATGCTGGTCCGGGGCCGGGCCGGGGACACCTTCCCCACCGTGCCCCGGGAACTGGGCGCCGTCGGCCGTTACCTGGGCTACGGCTCCGGCCACGCCGGCGACATGCTCGACGCGTACCGGCGCACGGCACGGCGGGCGCGGAGCGTGGTGGAGGAGCTGTTCTACGGGGCGTCGTGAGGCCCCCGCGGTCATCCCTGCTTCGGCACCGGGATCCGTTCCGGCTCCCGTTCCCTCCGCTCGGGCACCCGCCTCGGCAGGGCGTGCGGCCGGCCGCCGTACCAGAGCAGCGCGACGCCGTAGCCGAAGGCCAGGCAGAGGACGCCGCCCACCGCGTCCAGCCAGAAGTGGTTGGCGGTGGCGACGATGACCACCAGGGTGGCCGCCGGGTACACCAGGCCCAGCACCCGTACCCACGGGACGGTGGCCAGCGCGAAGACCGTCAGACCGGACCAGACCGACCAGCCCATGTGCATCGAGGGCATCGCGGCGTACTGGTTCGACATGTTCTTCAGGTCGCCGGAGGCCATCGAACCCCATGTCTGGTGGACTATGACGGTGTCGACGAAGTCCTGGCCGTTCATCAGCCGGGGCGGGGCGAGCGGGTACAGGTAGTAGCCGACGAGGGCGATGCCCGTGGTGGCGAAGAGGACCAGGCGGGCCGCTCCGTAACGGCCGGGATGACCACGGTAGAGCCACACCAGGACACCCAGCGTCACCACGAAGTGCAGGGTGGCGTAGTAGTAGTTCATGCCGACGATGAGCCAGGTCACCGAGTTCGCGGCGTGGTTGACCGACTCCTCGAAGGCGAGGCCCAGTTGCCGCTCGAACCGCCAGATCCAGTCGGCGTTGCGCAGCGCCTCGGCCTGCTGTTCCGGCACGGCGTTGCGGATGAGCGAGTACGTCCAGTAACTCACCGCGATCAGCAGGATCTCGAACCACAGCCGGGGCCGGCGGGGGACGCGCAGACGGCGCAGGCGAGGTGGTGAGCCCGCTTCCTGCACGACGGGGTGCGCTGTGGCCTCTCCCCGGCCTTCCAGCGTTCCTACCGTCGTGTCGCCCATGAGTACGAAGTCTGCCAGAAAAGATTCGCGCCTCGGATCACCCCCCGGTCGGGCCCGGCCCGCACGCCCTCCTCCGGGAACGGGACCGCTCCCTCCTACCGTGGTAGTGCGCCGGAGGCCCTTCCCTCCGCCCTAGGGACGACTCCGGTCCCCGGGGGCCGAAGCGGTCGAACCGCGCACCACCAGTTCCGGCATGAACACGAACTCGCTGTGCGGCGCGGGCGTTCCGCCGATCTCCTCCAGCAGGGTGCGCACCGCCGCCTGGCCCATCGCGGGGACCGGCTTGCGGACCGTGGTCAGCGGCGGGTCGGTGAAGGCGATCAGCGGGGAGTCGTCGAAGCCGACCACCGAGATGTCCTTCGGCACGTCCAGACCGCGCTGCCGGGCCGCCCGTATGGCGCCCAGCGCCATCATGTCGCTCGCGCACACCACCGCCGTGCAGTCGCGGTCCATGAGCGCGCTGGCGGCGGCCTGGCCGCCCTCCAGCGTGTACAGCGAGTGCTGGACCAGCTCGGTCTCCACCGTCCCGGCGCTCAGGGCCAGTTGCTCCTGCACGGCGCGCACGAAGCCCTCGATCTTGCGCTGCACCGGAACGAACCGCTTCGGTCCGAGCGCGAGGCCGATCCGGGTGTGCCCGAGGGAGGCGAGGTGGGTGACGGCGAGCGCCATCGCGGCCCGGTCGTCGGGGGAGATGAACGGCGCCTGCACCTTCGGCGAGAAACCGTCCACGAGCACGAACGGCACGCCCTGCGCCCGCAGCCGCTCGTAGCGCTGCATGTCGGCGGTGGTGTCGGCGTGCAGCCCGGAGACGTAGATGATGCCGGCCACCCCGCGGTCCACGAGCATCTCGGTGAGCTCGTCCTCCGTGGACCCGCCCGGGGTCTGGGTGGCGAGCACCGGCGTGTAGCCCTGGCGGGTCAGCGCCTGCCCGATGACCTGGGCCAGTGCCGGGAAGATCGGGTTCTCCAGCTCGGGCGTGATCAGTCCGACCAGGCCCTCGCTGCGCTGCCGCAGCCGCACCGGCCGCTCGTAGCCGAGGACGTCGAGGGCGGCGAGCACGGACTGGCGGGTGGTGGCGGCGACGCCCGGCTTGCCGTTGAGGACGCGGCTGACGGTGGCCTCGCTCACCCCCGCCTGAGCAGCGATGTCGGCAAGGCGTGTGGTCACAGGACTGGACTGTAGCTGCCGCTTCTCCCCTTGCGCACCGATCGGACGCCTGGTGCGCGCCGTCGAACGGCCCGTTGCGGGCTGCTGGGTCATCGCGATCCCTCAAGTCGTGGTCGGCGTCCGGTCCGCAAGGGACGATTTCCTCGGCGGCAACGGATGGCAAGTGCTTGCAGAGTCTTGCACAACCGTCCGAACCCCTGTCGTACAAGCGGAAACCACGGTCGTCGAGCGGTCGGGAACAGGTCACGCCGGGGTAACTCCCGGCGTCGCTTGCAAAACTTTTCTGCAAGGTCTTTCGAAACGGTTCCATCGCTGTTACGTTCACGTCGCCCGGCTGCCTCCCCCACTCTCGACTCCGCTCGAGCGGGGGACCCCCATCGGCAAGCCGGCAAGTCGGCAGGACGGCAGACGGGGCCGCACCTGCACTCACGGGCTTAACCCTCAAGGAGAACTCATGCGGCGTGGCATAGCGGCCACCGCGCTGGTGGCGTCCCTCGCCCTCGCGGCGACGGCCTGCGGCGGGGACGGCGACAGCGGCGACTCGGCCGGCGGCCCGACCACCATCACCTGGTGGGACACCTCCAACGCGACCAACGAGGCGCCGACGTACCAGGCCCTGGTCAAGGAGTTCGAGGCCGCCCACAAGGACATCAAGGTCAAGTTCGTCAACGTCCCCTTCGACCAGGCGCAGAACAAGTTCGACACCGCCGCCGGTTCCAAGGGCGCCCCCGACGTGCTGCGCTCCGAGGTCGGCTGGACCCCCGCCTTCGCCAAGAAGGGCTTCTTCCTGCCGCTGGACGGCACCGAGGCCCTCGCCGAACAGGACAGGTTCAAGCCCAACCTGATCGAGCAGGCCAAGTACGAGGGCAAGACCTACGGCGTCCCCTTCACCACGGACACCCTCGCCTTCGTCTACAACAAGGAACTGTTCGAGAAGGCCGGCGTCGAGGTCCCCAGGACCTGGGACGAGCTGAAGAAGGCCGCCGCCACCGTCAAGGACGAGACCGGCGTCGACGGCTACTGGGGCTCCACCGCCGGCTACTACGCCCAGCCGTTCCTGTACGGCGAGGGCACCGACATGGTCGACGCCGACGCCGGGAAGATCACCGTCAAGTCCCCCGAGGCCGAGAAGGCGTACGGCACCTGGCTGGACCTCTTCGACGGCAAGGGCCTGCACAAGGCCGACGTCACCGCCGACGCCTACGCCCACATCCAGGACGCGTTCGTCAACGGCAAGGTCGCCTCGATCATCCAGGGTCCGTGGGAGATCACCAACTTCTACAAGGGCTCCGCCTTCCAGGACAGGAACAACCTCGGCATCGCCACCGTCCCGGCCGGCTCCACCGGCAAGGCGGGCGCCCCGACCGGCGGCCACAACCTCTCCGTCTACGCCGGCTCCACCAAGGAGAAGCAGGAGGCCGCGCTGAAGTTCGTGAACTTCATGACCTCGGCCGAGGCGCAGGAGACCATCGCGCTGAAGAACTCCACGCTGCCCACGCGTGACGACGCCTACACCGACAAGGTCAAGGCCGACCCGGGCATCGCCGGCTACCAGACGGTCCTCTCCGCCGCCCGGCCGCGCCCGGCCCTGCCCGAGTACAGCTCGCTGTGGGGTCCGCTGGACGACGAGCTCCCGCAGATCGCGAGCGGCAAGGAGTCCCTGGACAAGGGTCTGGGCGACGCGGAGACCGCGATCGTCAAGCTGGTGCCGGACTTCAGCAAGTAACGCCCGTGCGGCCGCCGGACCCGCCTCCAGGAGGGGAGGGGCCGGTGGTCGCCGGCCTGTGTGCCGTACTCCTTGATCATCCAGAAGGTGCCGAACCATGACAGTCGCCATCGACCGCGCGACCGGCAAGCGCCGCGGTGACCGCGCGCCCCGCCCCGGGCCGGTCAGCCGCCTGAAGCGCAGTTTCCAGAAGCACTGGTACGCCTACGCCATGATCGCGCCGGTGGCCCTGGTGCTCGGCGTCATCGTGCTGTACCCCCTGGCGTACGGCTTCTACCTCACCCTCACCGACGCGGACAGCCTGAACTCGGCCCGCACCATCGGCGTCAACGAGATCGAGGCCACCTACGAGTTCATCGGCATCGACAACTACGCCGACATCCTGTGGGGCGAGACGGCCTACGACCGCTTCTGGTCGCACTTCATCTGGACGATCGTCTGGACGGCCGCCTGCGTCGCCCTGCACTACGGCATCGGACTGGGCCTCGCCCTGCTGCTCAACCAGAAGCTGCGCGGGCGCACCCTCTACCGGCTGGTCCTGGTCCTGCCGTGGGCCGTGCCGACCTTCGTCACCGTCTTCGGCTGGCGCTTCATGCTCGCCGACGCCGGCATCATCAACACCGCCCTGGACTCCCTCGGCCTGCCGACGCCGCAGTGGCTGGAGGACACCTTCTGGCAGCGCGTCGCCGCCATCATGGTCAACACCTGGTGCGGTGTGCCCTTCATGATGATCTCCCTGCTCGGCGGCCTGCAGTCCATCGACGCCAGCCTGTACGAGGCGGCCGAGATGGACGGCGCGAACGCCTGGCAGAGGTTCCGCCACGTCACCCTGCCCGGCCTGCGCTCGGTCAGCTCCACCGTGGTCCTGCTCGGTGTCATCTGGACCTTCAACCAGTTCGCCGTCATCTTCCTGCTGTTCGGCAACACCGCCCCGGAGGCGCAGATCCTGGTGACCTGGGCCTACCAGCTCGGCTTCGGACAACAGCCGCGCGAGTTCGCCGAGTCCGCGGCCTACGGCATGCTGCTGCTGGCCATCCTGGCCGTCTTCACCTCCTTCTACCGCCGCTGGCTGAACCGCGATGAGCAGCAGCTCGCGATCTGAGGCAGGAGTCCCCATGAGCACCTCCACCGTCACCCCCGCTGCTCCGGCGGACCGGCCTGCCGACGACAAGGCCCCGGCCCGCAGGCCGCGCCGACGCGGCGAGGGCAGCCCGCTGGCCCGCCTCACCACGCACGGCGTGCTGACCGTGGCCGGTCTGATCGCGTTGTTCCCGGTCGCCTGGCTGGTCTTCCTGTCCCTCGGCCCCGACAAGGACGACTATCTGCGTCCCGGCGGCATCTGGGGCAAGATGACGCTCGACAACTACTCGTTCGTCCTGCAGAACACGCACTTCTTCGACTGGCTGAAGAGCTCGCTGATCGTCTCGCTCGGCACCACGGTCATCGGCGTCCTGGTCGCCGCCACCACCGGCTACGCGGTCTCCCGCATGCGCTTCCCCGGCTACCGGAAGTTCATGTGGGTGCTCCTGCTCACCCAGATGTTCCCCGTGGCCGTCCTGATGGTCCCGATGTACCAGATCCTCTCGGACCTGCAGCTCATCGACAGTTACCTTGGACTCGTCCTCGTCTACTGCTCGACGGCGGTGCCGTACTGCGCCTGGCTGATGAAGGGCTACTTCGACACCATCCCGTTCGAGATCGACGAGGCGGGGCGCGTCGACGGGCTGACCCCCTTCGGCACGTTCGCGCGGCTGATCCTGCCGCTCGCCAAGCCCGGGCTGGCGGTCGCCGCGTTCTACAGCTTCATCACCGCGTTCGGCGAGGTCGCCTTCGCCACGACGTTCATGCTCGACGACGAGAAGTACACCCTCGCCGTCGGTCTGCAGAGCTTCGTCAGCGAGCACGACGCACAGCGCAACCTCATGGCCGCCACCGCGGTCCTGATCGCGATACCGGTCTCCGCGTTCTTCTACCTCGTGCAGAAGAACCTGGTCACCGGTCTCACCGCCGGCGGCACGAAGGGCTGACCCCCTCCGTGGAACGACTCCCGCGCGCCCGACTCGCGCGGGTGGGCGGCCGCGGGCGTCCATCCGACCCCGCCGACCCCCGCGGCCGCCTCGTCCCCCCGCCGCACCCCACTCGCCTTCCCGACCGAACTCGTATCAAGGACGACATGAGCCAGCAGCACCCCGCAGCCCCGGCCCCGACCTCCACCACCGACGCGGCCGTCGCCACCGTCGCCCGGCGCCGCGACTGGTGGCGGGACGCGGTGATCTACCAGGTGTACCCGCGCAGCTTCGCCGACAGCAACGGTGACGGCATGGGCGACCTGGAAGGCATCCGCTCCCGCCTGCCGTACCTGCGCGACCTCGGTGTGGACGCCGTGTGGCTCAGCCCCTTCTACGCCTCCCCGCAGGCCGACGCCGGTTACGACGTCGCCGACTACCGCGCCGTCGACCCCATGTTCGGCACCCTGCTCGACGCCGACGCGCTGATCCGCGACGCCCACGGGCTGGGTCTCAGGATCATCGTCGACCTGGTCCCGAACCACTCCTCCGACCAGCACGAATGGTTCAAGCGCGCCCTCGCCGAGGGCCCCGGCTCACCTTCCCGCGACCGCTACCACTTCCGCCCCGGCAAGGGCGCGAACGGCGAGCTGCCGCCCAACGACTGGGAGTCGATCTTCGGCGGTCCCGCCTGGACCCGCGTCACCGAGCCCGACGGCACGCCCGGCGAGTGGTACCTGCACCTGTTCGCCCCCGAGCAGCCCGACTTCAACTGGGAGCACCCGGCGGTCGGCGACGAGTTCCGCTCCATCCTGCGGTTCTGGCTCGACATGGGCGTGGACGGCTTCCGCATCGACGTCGCCCACGGCATGGTGAAGGCGGAAGGGCTTCCCGACCTCGGGTCCCACGAGCAGCTGAAGCTGCTGGGCAACGATGTCATGCCGTTCTTCGACCAGGACGGCGTCCACGACATCTACCGCCAGTGGCGGCTGATCCTCGACGAGTACAGCGATGCAATGGGGCCCGAAGGGCCTTCCGCAGAAGGGCGGGGGCGGGAGACGGGCGGGCGCATCTTCGTCGCGGAGGCCTGGACCCCGACCGTCGAGCGCACCGCCAACTACGTCCGCCCCGACGAACTGCACCAGGCGTTCAACTTCCAGTACCTGGGCACCCACTGGGACGCCGAGGAGCTGCGCACGGTCATCGACCGCACCCTGGACGCCATGCGCCCGGTCGGCGCCCCCGCCACCTGGGTGCTCTCCAACCACGACGTCACCCGGCACGCCACCCGCTTCGCCAACCCGCCCGGCCTCGGCACCCAGATCCGTCTGGCCGGCGACCGTGAGCTGGGTCTGCGGCGGGCGCGCGCGGCGACGCTGCTGATGCTGGCGCTGCCCGGTTCGGCCTACGTCTACCAGGGCGAGGAGCTCGGTCTGCCGGACGTCGTGGACCTGCCGGACGAGGTGCGCCAGGACCCGGCGTACTTCCGGGGCGCCGGCCAGGACGGCTTCCGCGACGGCTGCCGCGTCCCGATCCCGTGGACGCGCACGGGTTCCTCGTACGGCTTCGGCGACGGCGGCAGCTGGCTGCCGCAGCCGGCGAGCTGGGGCGAACTGAGCGTCGAGGCGCAGACCGGGGCGCCCGGTTCGACCCTGGAGCTGTACCGCTCCGCGCTCGCCGTGCGCCGGGACCAGGCCGACCTGGGCGCGGGCGACGCGGTGGAGTGGCTGCGGGCTCCTGAGGGCGTCCTCGCCTTCCGGCGCGGGGCGTTCGTGTGCGTGGCCAACACCACGGGGGAGTCGGTGACCACCCCCGTGTACGGCCGTGTCCTGCTCGCCAGCGGTGAGGTGGAGGAGACGGCCGGCGAGGCGAAGGTGCCGGCCGACACCACCGTGTGGTGGACCACGGGCTGAGGTCCGTCCCGCAGCTTTTCTCATTGAAGTCGGCACGGCCCGCTGCCCTTTCGGGTGGCGGGCCTCTAACATCTGCGTCACCGCAAGGTTGCTGAAGTTTTCTGCAAGAAGCTTCAGGCGGCCCGGGCGGTGTCCCCGCACCCTTCGATGAAGAAGGAGCCCCACATGGCACGCAGAACCCTCGCCGTGGCCGCCGCGTTCGCGGCAGCCTCGGTTGTCATGACCCCGACCGGGGCGCAGGCCTCCCCGCCGGGCGCCAAGGACGTCACCGCCGTCCTCTTCGAGTGGAACTTCGCCTCCGTCGCCCGCGAGTGCGCCACCACCCTGGGGCCCGCCGGATACGGATACGTCCAGGTCTCCCCACCCGCCGAGCACATACAGGGCGCGCAGTGGTGGACGTCGTACCAGCCCGTCAGCTACCGGATCGCCGGCCGACTCGGTGACCGCGCCGCGTTCAAGAGCATGGTCGACACGTGTCACGCGGCCGGCGTCAAGGTCGTCGCCGACACGGTCATCAACCACATGTCCGCCGGCAGCGGTACGGGCACCGGCGGCTCGTCGTACACGAAGTACGACTACCCCGGCCTGTACTCCTCGTACGACTTCGACGACTGCACCGCGCAGATCAGCGACTACGGCGACCGCGGGAACGTCCAGAACTGCGAACTGGTCGGCCTGGCCGACCTCGACACCGGCGAGGAGTACGTCCGCAGGACCGTCGCCGGGTACATGAACGACCTGCTCTCCCTCGGCGTGGACGGCTTCCGCATCGACGCCGCCAAGCACATGCCGGCCGCCGACCTGGCCGACATCAAGTCCCGGCTGAGCGACCCGGGCGTGTACTGGAAGCAGGAGGTCATCCACGGCGCAGGCGAGGCCGTCCAGCCCGCCGAGTACACGGGCAACGGGGACGTCCAGGAGTTCCGGTACGCCTACGACCTCAAGCGGGTCTTCGACAACGAGAACCTCGCCCACCTGAAGAACTACGGCGAGGGCTGGGGCTACCTGAACAGCTCCGTCTCCGGCGTCTTCGTCGACAACCACGACACCGAGCGCAACGGCTCCACGCTGTCCTACAAGGACAACGCCACCTACACCCTGGCCAACGTCTTCATGCTGGCCTGGCCCTACGGCGCCCCGGACATCAACTCCGGATACGAGTTCTCCGACCACGACGCCGGGCCGCCCAACGGCGGCCGGGTCGACGCCTGCTGGCGGAACGGCTGGAAGTGCCAGCACAACTGGCCGGAGATCAAGTCCATGGTGGCCTTCCGCAACGCGACCCGCGGCCAGGCGGTCACCGACTGGTGGGACAACGGAGGCGACGCCATCGCCTTCGGCCGGGGCGGCAAGGGCTTCGTGGCCGTCAACCACGAGTCCGGCTCCCTGACCCGCACCTACCGGACCTCCCTCCCCGCGGGCACGTACTGCGACGTCCAGAACGACACCACGGTGACGGTGAACGGTTCCGGACAGCTGACCGCCACCCTGGGCCCGAACACGGCCCTCGCGGTGTACGTCGGCAAGTCGTCCTGCTGAACGCGCGGCCCGCGCCGCCGTCCCGTGGACGGCGGCGCGGGCCGCATCCGTATGAAAGTTCTTACCGTTACTTTCACGACCCTTGCTGTAAGACTTTCAACGGCGATAGCGTCACGCCCGGCGCCCGGTGACGTGGCCGGAACAGGCCGTCGCCGCGGCGTACGGGGTCGGACCCGAATCGAGCCGCAAGCGCAAGGAGTTCACTGCCTTGATACCCAGATGGCCCGCGCCCCCGGGGCGCCGCACCGCGCGGGGCCGACGTGTCGCCGCCGTCACCGTGGCCGCGCTCGCCGCCGCCCTGGTGCAGCCGGTCGCCGCCGGTGCCGCGACCCCGCCCGCGCCGCCCTCGGACGCGAAACTCGCGAAGTTTCCGGCGCGGCACGATCTGACCCGCGAGCAGTTCTACTTCGTCCTGCCGGACCGCTTCGCCAACGGCGACCCGGGCAACGACCGCGGCGGACTGACCGGTTCGCGCCTCAGCACCGGGTACGACCCCACCGACAAGGGGTTCTACCAGGGCGGCGACCTCAAGGGCCTGACGAAGAGGCTCGACTACATCAAGGGGCTCGGCACCACCGCCATCTGGATGGCGCCCATCTTCAGGAACCAGCCCGTGCAGGGGACGGGAGAGAACGCCTCCGCCGGCTACCACGGCTACTGGATCACCGACTTCACCCGGGTCGACCCGCACTTCGGCACCAACGAGGACCTCGAGACCCTCATCGACAAGGCCCACGACAAGGGCATGAAGGTCTTCTTCGACGTCATCACCAACCACACCGCCGACGTCGTCGACTACGAGGAGAAGTCCTACGGCTACCTGTCGAAGGGCGCCTTCCCGTACCTGACGAAGGACGGCGAGCCCTTCGACGACGCCGACTACGCCGACGGGGCCCGGAAGTTCCCGCGCGTGGACGGCGGTTCCTTCCCGCGCACCCCCGTCGTGCCCGACGCCAAGAAGCGGGTCAAGGTCCCGTCCTGGCTCAACGACCCGGAGATGTACCACAACCGGGGTGACTCCACCTTCGCCGGCGAGTCCAGCGAGTACGGCGACTTCTCCGGGCTCGACGACCTGTGGACCGAGCGTCCCGAGGTCGTCGACGGCATGGAGAAGATCTACCAGCGGTGGGTGAGGGACTTCGACATCGACGGCTTCCGGATCGACACCGTGAAGCACGTCAACATGGAGTTCTGGACCCAGTGGGCCACCGCCCTGGACGCCTACGCGGCCAGGAAGGGCCGGGACGACTTCTTCATGTTCGGCGAGGTCTACTCCGCCGACACGGACGTCACCGCCCCGTACGTCACCCGTGGCCGCCTCGACGCCACGCTCGACTTCCCCTTCCAGGAGGCGGCACGACAGTACGCCTCCCAGGGCGGCAGCGCGCGGAGACTGGCCTCGGTCTTCGGTGACGACTACAAGTACGCCACCGACAAGGCCAACGCCTACGAGCAGGTCACCTTCCTCGGCAACCACGACATGGGCCGCTTCGGGACGTTCCTGAAGCAGGACAACCCGCGGGCGTCCGACGCGGAGCTGCTGAGGAAGGACATGCTCGCCAACGAGCTGATGTTCCTCAGCCGCGGCAACCCGGTCGTCTACTACGGCGACGAGCAGGGCTTCACCGGCGCCGGCGGGGACAAGGACGCCCGCCAGACCCTGTTCGCCTCCCGCACGGCCGACTACCTCGACGACGACCTGATCGGCACCGACCGCACCCACGCCGAGGACGCCTACGACACGCGAGCACCGCTCTACCGGCAGATCAGTGCTCTCGCCAAGCTGCGCAGGGCCCACCCGGCCCTGACCGACGGCATCCAGCAGGAGCGGTACGCGGCCGACGGCGCGGGCGTCTACGCCTTCTCCCGCACCGGCACGGGGAAGGACACCACCGAGTACGTCGTCGCCTTCAACAACGCCGACGAGGACGAGGAGGCCACCTTCGCGACCGGCTCCGCGCGGATGACGTACAAGGGCCTCCACGGCACCGACGCCACCGTCACCAGCGACGCCGACAGGGAGATCACCGTCACCGTCCCCGCGGGCTCGGCGATCGTCCTCAAGGCCTCCGGCCCGCTCGCGAAGCCCGCCGCCGAGCCCACGGTCACCCTGAAGGCCCCCGGGGCGGGCGCCACCGGCACCGTCGAGCTGACCGCCGACGTCGACGGTGGTCAGCTCAACCGGGTCGTCTTCGCCGCCGGGACCGGCGACGGGAAGTGGCGGACGCTCGGCTCGGCCGACCACTCCCCCTACAAGGTCACCCACACCATCGGCGAGGACGTCCCCGCCGGCACCGCCCTGCGCTACAAGGCCGTCGTGATCGACTCGGCCGGCCGCACCGCGAGCGCCCTGGCCGCCTCCACCACCGGCACCCCTCCCGTGGCGGAGCCGCCCACCGCGGCCTCCCGTGACCACGCGATCGTCCACTACAAGCGCGCCGACGGCGACTACGACGACTGGGGCCTGTACGCCTGGGGCGACCTGGCGGACGGCGAGGCCACCGAGTGGCCGGACAGCCACCCCTTCACCGGCCGCGACGCCTACGGCGCCTTCGCGTACGTCAAGCTCAAGCCGGGCGCCTCCGACCTCGGCTTCCTCGTCATCGACGGGGAAGGGAACAAGGACGTCGCCGCCGACCGCACGATCGACCTCACCAGGACCGGTGAGGTCTGGATCGAGCAGGGCAAGGAGACCGTCACCACCGAGCGGCCCGAGTACCCGGCCCAGGACACGAGCAAGGCGGTCCTGCACTACCACCGCGCGGACGGGGACTACGACGGCTGGGGCCTGCACACCTGGACCGGCGCCGCGCACCCCACCGACTGGTCGGACCCCCTGGAGCCGGTGGGGACCGATGCCTACGGCGCTGTCTTCGAGGTGCCGCTCGCCGAGGGTGCCACCAGCCTCGGTTACATCCTCCACAAGGGCGACGAGAAGGACCTCCCCACCGACCGGTCGCTGGACCTCAAGGCCGACGGCCACGAGGTGTGGCTGGTGAGCGGCCAGGAGAAGCACCTGCTGCCCCAGCCGGCCGGCTCCGCGGCGGCCCTCGACCCGGCCACCTCCAAGGCGGTGTGGATCGACCGGGACACCGTCGTCTGGGACGGCTCCGAGGCCGCCGCCTCCACCCAGCTCCTCGCCTCCCGCACCGGCTCGGTCACGGTGCAGGGCGGGACGCTGAGGAGCGACGACGCCCGCTGGCTGCGCCTGGTGAGGACATCCCTCACCGACGCGCAGAGGGCGAAGTTCCCGCACCTGGAGGACGGCACCGCATGGTCCGTCGACCCGCGCGACCGGGACCGGGTGCGCGAGGCCCTGCGCGGGCAGGTCGTCGCCGCCCAGCACGCCGCGAACGGCGCCGTGCTCGCGGCGACCGGTGTGCAGATCGCGGGCGTGCTCGACGACCTCTACGCCGGCCGCGCCGTGGAGGCGGACCTCGGCCCGACCTTCCGCGACGGCCGGCCCACCCTCTCCGTCTGGGCGCCGACCGCGCAGGACGTCTCCCTGGAGATCGGCGGCCGCACCGCCCGGATGCGCCGCGACGACGCCACCGGCGTCTGGTCCGTCACCGGCCCCCGCTCCTGGAAGGGCGAGGAGTACCGCTACAAGGTCGAGGTCTGGGCGCCCGGCACCCGCGAGATCACCACCAACACGGTCACGGATCCTTACTCGGTGGCCCTGACCACCGACTCCGAGCGCAGCCTCGTCGTCGACCTCGGCGACCGGGACCTCGCCCCCGAGGGCTGGTCGTCCCTGACCAAGCCGAGGGCCGTGCCGATCGAGGACGCCCAGATCCAGGAACTGCACATCCGTGACTTCTCCGTGGCGGACCGTACGGCGGAGAACCCCGGCACCTACCTCGCCTTCACCGACAAGGACAGCGACGGCAGCAAGCACCTGCGCGAGCTGGCCGAGGCCGGCACCTCGTACGTGCACCTGCTGCCCGCCTTCGACATCGCCACCATCCCCGAGAAGAAGTCCGATCAGGTGACCGTCGGCTGCGACCTCGCCTCCTATCCCGCCGACTCCGGCAAGCAGCAGGAGTGCGTGGCGAAGGCCGCAGCCGAGGACGCCTACAACTGGGGTTACGACCCGTACCACTACACGGTCCCCGAGGGCTCCTACGCCACCGACCCGGACGGTGCCGGGCGCACCGTCGAGTTCCGCGAGATGGTCAAGGCGCTCAACGAGGACGGCCTGCGGGTCGTGATGGACGTGGTCTACAACCACACCGCAGCCGGCGGCCAGGCGAAGACCTCCGTCCTGGACCGGATCGTCCCCGGCTACTACCAGCGGCTGCTCGCCGACGGCTCGGTCGCGAACAGCACCTGCTGCGCCAACACGGCCACCGAGAACGCCATGATGGGCAAGCTGGTCGTCGACTCGGTCGTCACCTGGGCCAGGGAGTACAAGGTCGACGGCTTCCGCTTCGACCTCATGGGCCACCACCCGAAGGCCAACATCCTCGCCGTCCGCGAGGCCCTCGACGCACTGACCCCCGAGAAGGACGGCGTCGACGGCAAGGAGATCATCCTGTACGGCGAGGGCTGGAACTTCGGCGAGGTCGCCGACGACGCCCGCTTCGAGCAGGCCACGCAGCAGAACATGGCCGGCACCGGCATCGCCACCTTCTCCGACCGGGCCCGCGACGCCGTGCGCGGCGGCGGTCCCTTCGACGAGGACCCCGGCGTGCAGGGCTTCGCCTCCGGTCTCCACACCGACCCCAACTCCTCGGCGGGCAACGGTACCGAGGCCGAGCAGAAGGCCCGCCTCCTGCACTACCAGGACCTGATCAAGGTGGGCCTGAGCGGCAACCTCGCCGACTACACCTTCACCGACACCAGCGGCGAGGAGGTCAAGGGCTCCCGGGTCGACTACAACGGCGCCCCCGCCGGATACGCCGCCGCGCCCGGCGACGCCCTCGCCTACGCCGACGCGCACGACAACGAGTCGCTGTTCGACGCGCTCGCCTTCAAACTGCCGAAGGACACGTCCGCCGGCGACCGGGCCCGTATGCAGGTCCTCGCCATGGCGACGGCCACCCTCTCGCAGGGACCGGCCCTCTCCCAGGCGGGCACCGACCTGCTGCGCTCCAAGTCCCTGGACCGCAACTCCTACGACAGCGGGGACTGGTTCAACGCCGTCCACTGGAACTGCGCGGACGGCAACGGCTTCGGCCGGGGCCTGCCGCCGGCCGCCGACAACGAGTCCAAGTGGCCGTACGCCAAGCCCCTGCTGGGCGCGATCGAGGTCGGCTGCCCGCAGATCGAGGGCGCCTCGGCCGCGTACCGGGACCTGCTGAGGATCCGTACGACGGAGAGGGACTTCTCCCTCGACACGGCCGCGCAGGTGCAGTCCCGGCTCTCCTTCCCGCTCTCCGGAAGGGGCGAGACACCCGGCGTGATCACCATGGCCCTCGGTGACCTGGTCGTGGTCTTCAACGCCACGCCCGAGCGGCAGGAGCAGCGCGTCGCCGCGCTCGCCGGGACCGGCTACCGCCTGCACCCGGTGCAGGAGGCGGGCGGGGACGCGGTCGTGAGGACCTCGTCGTACGCGGAGGGGTCCGGCACGTTCACCGTTCCGGCGCGCACGGTCGCGGTGTTCACCACCGCCGGCTGACCCCGTGGGGAGCTGCGGCTAGGGTGAGCCCTCCCGACCCGGATCAGGAGGGCTCATGCCGCAGATCACCGTCGACTACTCCGCGCGACTGGCGGACGGCTTCGACCGGCCCGCCTTCGCGCGGGACCTGCACACCGCCGTGGTGGACATCGCGGCAGCCAGGCCGCCGGCGTGCAAGACGCGGTTCCGGCCCGCCGAGGACGTCGTGGTCGGCCCCGACACCGACGGGCACGTCCTTGTGCACGTCCACATCGCCCTGCTGGCCGGCCGCACCGACGAGACCAAGGCCCGGCTCACCGAGGCCGTCCTGGAACTGCTGCGGCAGTACGTCAAGCCGGCCGAGGGGCTGATGCTGCACGCCTCCGCCGAGGTCCGCGACCTGGACCCGTCGTACCGGAAGTCCGAGGGCGAGTAGGGCCGTGGGGCCGGACGGGCCGGGGCACGGCACGTCGTGCCGGGTCGGCCGTACCGGGACTCCGTCCTCGTCCGGCTGTCCGGGCTCCACCGGTGCCGTCGACTCAGGTGGTGGAGCGGCGGGTGGCGGGGCCGGTACCTCTGCCCCGGGTTCCGGGGCGTGGGCGCGTCGGATCCCTCCAGCGGTTCCGCCACCGTGAACCGGGACGCGAACGACCGTCACGTCCCGTCGGCCACGAGCAGGAACCCGTCGCCCGTCCGCGACGGGCCACGGCGCCCGGTGTTCACGGGGTGGCACCGGCGAGTGGCTCCGTACGTCGCCCCGGCTCGGCGAGCGCCTCCTTCCGGTACCCGGTGACCTGCGCCGGCCCCGCCTCCACGCGCCCGCACTCCCCGGCGCCCACGGTCGTCTTGGCGACCGGGCCCCGTGTCGACGTGGCGCTCACGGCGACGCCAGCGAGATCAGCCGGGTGGCGAGGTCGGTGAACGGCCCGTCGCCCGGCTCGTTCCCGACCAGGTCGCGCAGCAGCGCGGCCAGTTCCTCGTCGTGGGCGGCGGCGACGGCGGCCAGCGCGGCGAAGTCCTGCACCAGCTGGACCTCCAGTTCCTCACGCGGCACCCGCCGCCCGTCCAGCCAGATCAGCGCCGTCGACTCGACGAGGGAGATCCAGGACCGGACGACCAGTTCCAGCCGTGCCGGCGCCGGGCCCACCACACCCATGTGCGACAGCATCTGGTCGTACGCGGCCTGCCGCACGGAGTCGATCAGCGCGTTCGTGGCCGAGACTGTGCTCATGGAGCAGGCTCCGCCTGCGGAGACTGCCGGGCCGCCGCGCATCAGGGCGGCGAAACCGGGCCCGTGCTCGTCGACGAAGTCGAAGAAGCGGGCCATCACCCGGCGCAGCCGCGGCCACAACGGGCCCTCCCGCGGCTCCTCGAACCGGGACGCCAGGTCCTCCGCCGCCCGTCTCAACGCAGCTTCGTACAGGCTGAGTTTACCGGGGAAGTAGTGATAGACCAGCGGGCGGGAGATGCCCGCCCGTGACGCTATCTCGTCGATGGAGACCTCGTCGGGGGAGCGCCGGCTGAACAGTTCGAGGGCCACGCCGATCAATTGCTGCCGCCGTTCCTCCACGCCCATCCTGCGCCGCGCCCCGGTAGTCATGCGAACACTTTACCGATCGATTCCGGCCTCGAACGGTCCCGACGGGACGGCGGTGTTCGTCCG
>NZ_JAHWZY010000035.1:0-65081 GCF_041380215.1 Streptomyces pimonensis | reverse complement strand
CGCGCCGGTCCCGGTCCGGCCGTCTGCGCACGGCCTGCACGGCGTACGACGGGCGCCGTCGCGTACGGAGTTGGAGCGGCGCGACAAGGACGCGACCGACGACACGTAACCTCTGCGCATCGAAGTCCCCCTGGTCCGGTCGCGGGGAGGGTCCCCGTGACCGGACCAGGGACGGTCACTTCGTCTGCGTGAGCTCAGTGCCGGGGAAGGGGACGAGGGAATGGGCTGGGGCGGAAGACAGGTCTTACGCGATCGCAATGTGGCGTTCTACCTGAGTGGTGTCGTGGTCTCGGGTTTCGGCAGCTCTGCCATGGCCCTGGCGGCCGGCGTGTGGGCCAAGTCGCTCACCGGGTCGGACAGTCTGGCCGCCCTGACGACGTTCTGCGTGTGGGCGCCCCTTCTGTTCGGTCCGCTGATCGGCACGGTGGCCGACCGCGTGCGTCGGCGGCCGTTGTTGATCTGGGTCAATCTCGGCATGGCCGTGGTGATGGTGCCGCTTCTCGCCGTCGACTCCGGGGACCAGGTCTGGATCCTGTTCGCTGTGCTGACCGTGTATGGCGTCAGCTCCGTGCTGCTGGATTCGGCAGAGGCCGCCCTGGTGGCCGCCGTCGTGCCGGAAACGCTGCGCGGCGACTTCAACGGCCTGCGAATGACGGCGAACGAGGGTATGAAACTGATCGCCCCGCTTCTGGGGGCAGGTCTGTTCGTGCAATTCGGCGGCGCGGCCGTCGCCCTGCTGGACGCGGTCACCTTTGTGCTCGCCGCCGCAGCTTTCACCCTCATACGCGTGTCCGAGCCCGCGCTCCACCCGGCCGGAGCCGACCGGTGGACCGCCGCGGCCGCCGAGGGAATCCGCCATCTGCGGCATCACCCGGCTCTGCGGCGTCTGGTTCTGGCCGGGGCCGCAACCATGGGCGTGGCCGGGCTGAACGGGGCGGTGGTGTATGCCGTGGTCGATGCCGGTCTTCACCGCTCACCGGCCTTCGCCGGGGTGCTCTACGCCGTGCAGGGCACCGGCTCCGTACTCAGCGGGCTGTTCGCCGGTGCTCTGCTGCGGCGGATGTCCGAACCCGTCTTCGCCGCAGCAGGAATGGGGCTGTTCGCGTTGGGCGTCACCCTGCGCGCCGTCCCCTCGACACCTGTTTCCCTGCTCGCCAGCGCAATGATCGGCGCGGGGCTGCCGTGTGTGCTGATCGCGGCCATGACCGCCGTCCAGCGCGAAACCCCGGGCGACCTCCTGGGCAGGGTGGCGGCCACCGCCAACACCCTCCTCTTCGCTCCCAACGCCCTGACCCTGGCCGCGGGGGCGGGCCTGGTCGCCCTTGTGGACCATCGCGTCCTGCTGCTCACAGCCGGGACCGCAGCCGCCATCGCCGCGGCGGGCTGCCTCCTTGGCGGCAACGCCCGGACGCATGCGGCAGCCCCCACACCGGCAGGGTCCACGGATCCCGAGGACAAGGTCGCCGAAGCCACAGAGGCTCCCCACGATCCTCGCTGACTCCACTGACTCTGTGCAGCCGGATCGATGGCGCCGCCGGGCCTGCGAGGGCGCTCCACGCCTGCTGTCGTCCGGCGCGAGCAGACCGGTGAGTTCGGCGACGGCGGCGGGCGGGGGCCTGAGGCAGCGGCGGACGTTCTCCGGCCTCCTGTGCCGCGACCGTGCCATCGGCGTCAGCAAGTCCTCCCCGCCTCGCCGAGGTGGGGCAGGGAGGAGTGGCGGTACTCGTGCAGGCCCCAGCCCGTCCCCGGCCCGCGCACGGCAGCGTGCTCGGCCGGCACAGGCTCCCCGGTTCTTCCAGGGGCGGGACGGTGCGATCCTCGCCCGAAGGACAGCGCCTGCACCTGCCCATGGAACCCGGGCCGGGCCACGGGCGAGGGCCGTGGCCCGGCCCGGGGGACGGGGCCGGTGTGTACCCCACGCGGGGTGTGCTCAGCCGGTGGAGGTCAGGACCCCGGCCGCGGAGCGACCGCCGAGTGCGCGGTCGGCGCCCGGGAGGACGTGGAGCTCCGCGTCGTCGGGGGAGGGCAGGGACAGCCGGATCAGGTCCGGTACGCGCAGGGTGAGGGCCGACGGGTCGGACCGGTCCGTCCGCACCACCACGTGGTGGTCGAGCAGCCGGCCCATCAGGGACTGCACGGCCCAGGTGTCGCCGGCCAGCACCCGCCCCGCCTCGTCCATGCCGAAGGAGTCCGCTCCGGTCGACGCCAGCAGGACCAGCGCCCGGCGCAGCGACGCGGGCAGCCGGGCGACGGCGGCCGACGCCCGGGCCAGTACGTCACAGGCCTCGTCGTGCAGTTCCGCCGCCAGGCGGCCGTCGTGCACCAGACCCAGGGCCAGGTCGGGAAGCGTCCACATGGGGCGGGCCGCGAACTTCTCGCCCACGGCGCGCAGGGTGAGGGGGTAGTTGCCCATCAGTTCCGTCACCTCGCCCACGGCGGCGGGTCCGCCGGTCATGCGCTCGGGCCCGGCGACGCCCGTGAAGAAGGCGGTCGCGTCCGGGGCCGACAACGGACCCAGCGACAGCGTCCGGGCGCCGGGCAGGCCGGGCAGCCGGACCCGGGAGGTCACCAGTACCAGACTCGTGCCGTCGGCCGGCAGCAGTGGCAGCACCTGGTCGGTTCCCGCGGCGTCGTCCAGCAGCACCAGCAGGGACCGTCCGGCGCTGAACGCCCGGAACATCCCGGCGAGTTCGTCGGTGTCGTCGGGCAGCTCCGCCAGGCCCGCACCGCAGTCCCGCAGCAGTCCGCGCAGCACGGAGGCCGCCGTGCGGGGGCGGTCGTCGCCGTGCAGCCGGGCGTGCAGCACCCCGTCGGGGAAGCCGCCGGCCAGCTGGTGCGCCCCGTGCACGGCGAGCGCGGTCTTGCCCACCCCGACCGGGCCCAGCACCACCACGACCCGCGGACCCGCTCCGTGCGCCCCCGGTGGTGTCCCCTCCCCGCCCTCGCCCGCCAGCGCGGTCAGTTCGGCCAGTTCCCGGACACGGCCGGTGAAGTCCGGGGTGTCCAGGGGCAGTCGGCCGTGAACGGGGCGTCGTGTGGGCTCGGGGGCGGGAGCGGGGGCCGCCGTCCGCGCGGGGGGCGGCGTCGTGACGGACACCGCCTCCGGCCCGGGGAGCGCCTCGTTCAGCACGTCCTGCTGGAGCCGCTGGAGCCGCTCGCCCGGTTCGATGCCCAGGTCGTCGACGAGCCGGCGGCGCAGCCGTGCGAACGCCTCCAGGGCGGTGGCGCGCTGCCCCGACCGGTGTGCGGCGAGCATCAGCTGCGCGACGAACTCCTCGTTGAACGGGTGGTCCGTGGTGAGCTGCCGCAGTTCTCCCACCAGAGCGCGGTGGCGGCCGAGCTGCAGGTCGGCGGCGACGCGCAGCTCCAGCGCACTGAGCCGGGAGTCGGCGATCTGCGCGATCTGCGCGCCGAGCAGCATTCCCGTCTCCAGTCCGGCGAACGGCTCGCCGCGCCACAGCGCCAGCGCCTGGCGCAGCAGCGTCGCGGCGGTGCGCGGATCCCCTTCGCTCAGTGCGGTGCGGGCGCGCACGACCCCGTGCTCGAACTCCCACAGGTCCAGTTCCCCCGGCCGGAGGTCGATCCGGTAGCCGCCCGGTCCGGTCCGCACGCGCTCGTCCGGATCCCCGGGGCAGCGCAGCGCCTTGCGCATCTGGTAGACGTACGTCTGTACGGTCTTGCGGGCCAGGCGCGGTGGTTCGGTCTCCCAGAGCTCTTCGATCAGGGCCGCGGTGGACACCAGGCGGTTGGCGTTGAGCAGCAGCATCGCCAGGGCGCGCCGGGCCATCGGCGCGGTGGGTGTGCGGTCCTCTTGCTGCGAGTGGATGTCCAGCGGGCCGAGCACCCCGATCCGCAGCGCACCGCCGTCGGCGGCGGTGCGTGCCGTGTCTGTCATGACGTCCTGTTCCTTTCCTGCCCGCGCTGCGGGCCCCTCGCTCGCGACGGCAGTGGGGTGCCGGTCCATGGATGTGCGGTCGGTCCGGACGCGCTGTGCCTCGTACCACTGCCGCAGCCGGGTTCTGCGGAGCTTGCCGATGCCGGTCCTGGGGACGTCCTGGGCGTCCACCGGCACCACACGGGCCACGGACAGGCCGAGACGGCCGGCGACCCGGGCGCGGACGGCGGCTTCCGCCTCGTCCGGCGCGGTGCCGGGACGCGGGTGGTAGAAGACGGCGAGCTCGTCGCCGGCAGGGCCGGTGACCGGGCAGGCCACGGTGTGGGACGGGGTGACGAAGTCCAGCTCCTCCACCGCGGCCTCGATCTCGTGGCTGTGGCAGCGCACGCCGCCGCACTCGATCAGGTCGTCGGCGCGGCCGGTGACGGTGAGGACGCCGTTCTCGACGAACGCCAGGTCCCCGGTGCGGAACCAGCCGTCCGAGGTGAAGGAGCGGCGGGTGTGCTCGGCGTCGTCGAGGTAGCCGCCGGTGACCGAGGGACCGCTCACCTGGAGGTGCCCCACGGCGCCGACGGGGACCAGCGCGCCGCGGTCGTCGACGCAGCGCACGGCGGTGCCCGGGTGGGGCCGTCCGGCGGGCACGTAGCGGTCGTCCCCGGTGTCCAGGTCGGACAGCCTGCAGTCGACGACGCCCGCCGCGGTCTCGGACATCCCCCAGCCGGGGAACATCGCGTCCCCGGGCAGGCGGAAAGGGGCGAGCAGGTCCATGAAGCGCCGGACCACGGAGGCGTGCACGGCCTCGCCGCCGTTCATGATGTAGCGCAGGCAGCTCAGGTCCCAGGTCCGGCCGGCGAGCCGGTGCGCCTGGTCGTTGACGAGCGAGAAGGCGAAGTTGGGCGCCCAGGTGGTGCAGGCCCGGTGCCGGTCGACCAGGGTGAGCCAGCGCAGCGGGTCGGCGAGGACCCAGTCCCGCCGGGCGTGCACCTGGTGGGCGCCCAGGTAGACGTCCCGCACGTGGAACAGCAGCAGTCCGCCGGCGTGGTCCAGCGGCATCCAGTTGACGGTGCGGGTCGTGTCGCCGAGTCCGTTGGCACGGGCGGTCGCGGCGCTGCGGCTGAGGATGTTGCGGTGGGTGAGCATCACGGCCTTGGGCGCGCCGGTGGAACCCGAGGTGAGCAGCAGGGCCGCGAGGTCGCCGGGGCGGGCCGGGTGCCGGTGGTGGTCGGGGGCGGCGGCGCGCAGGTGGTGCGGGTGGCCGAGCCAGGTCCTGGCCCAGCCGGAGTGCGCCCGGGTGGTCGCGAGGACCTGCTGTTCCCGGCCGGTGACGACGCGGGGGCGGCCGTGGCGCTCCCACACCGCGTCCAGCAGGCCGGGCCCGGCGGCTCGGTCGGCGCCGGTGCCGACGAGCAGCGGGACGAATCCACCCAGCACGCACGCCCAGAACACGGTCAGCAGCTCGGGTTCGTCGGCGATGTGCAGGACGACCCGTTCCCCGGGGCGGACCCCGGCCTCCCGCATCCCGCCGAGCGTCCGGGCAGCCTCCTCGAGGAGACGCGCGTAGCTCCAGTGGGTCTCGCCGCCCTCGGCGCCGACGAAGCACAGGCCCCCGGAGGCGGAGGTGAGCGCGGCCCGCACGAGCGCGTTGCCGAGCGTGGCGCACTCCGGCCGCGGGGCGGGCCCGCCGTCGAGCAGGGAGAGGTCGGCCGCGGTCATGAGACGTTCCGCTCTCTGCGGTACTCGCGGGGGGTGATGCCGTAACGGTCGCGGAAGAGCCGGCTGAAGTGGGACGCCCCGTACAGTCCGGCCCGCTCCCCGATGAGCGCGACGGGCAGGTGGTCCAGGGAGGCGTCGGCGAGTTCGCTGTGGCAGCGGGACAGCCGTTCGTCGCGTATCCAGCGGGCGGGGCTGATCCCGTGCTCCTGGAAGATCTTCTGCAGGTAGCGCAGTGAGATGCTGTGCGCGCGGGCGATCGTCACCGGACTCAGACCGGGATCGGCCAGCCGCTCGCGCACATAGGTCTGGATGTTCAGCATCAGCGTCTGCCGGGCGATCTGCGGGTCCTCGGCGACCTCGCGCATGCGCTCCGCGAAGAGCGCGGCGGTCAGCCCCGCGACGCTGCCGCCGAGCAGGTCGACCGCGGTCGCCACCTCCCTGCCGTGCCGGCCGAGCCCGTCGAGCAGGGAGGACAGCAGGGCGGCTAGCCCTTCGGCGCCGGACCACGGCCGGGCGGTCAGGGGCTCGGCGTCGTGGGCGGTCAGGCCCACCAGACGGTGCGTCACCATGATGTCGACCAGGCGGAAGTTCTCCGGCATGACCACCTTGTAGGGGCGGGTGCTGTCGAAGCAGACGAGGTTGGGAGCGCGTACGATCCCGTGCCGGCCGTCCTGGAACACCCAGACCGTGCCGGTCAGCGGCCGTACCACGCGCAGGCGGCCCGCCGTGCACGCGTCGATCTGCCGGGCCGGCCGGATCAGCTCCCCGGGGCCGTCGCCCCTGACCAGTGCCACCCGCACCCCACCGAACTGGTGGGTCCGTACGGTCCCGTCGATCGGCTCGTCGTGCCCCCTGACGATCTGCACTCCGCTGCGGCCGGCGGGAAGGGGCCCGGCTAAGACGTGCGTCGGCTTCAACTCGTCGATGCGTGGCACCGCATCAGCCTCCATCCGTGCGTGCGGGACGGAACCGGCCACCCTTGTGGGCGCACCGTCACCTCACCCTCAGAGAAACATACCCGCATGCTGGTATCGTAGCAATGCCGGAGGGTTCGATGATTCGCAAGCCGGCGCACGTTCGATCGATCCGTGCCACGGCAGGGGGACGAGAAGCGGACGGCACGGCCCGCACCGGCCCGCACGCGGCGCGTCCGAGGACCGGCGCCGGAGCGGAAGGGGCGGCGAGAACCGCGTCACCGGCCACGACGGACCGGTCAGGGCTTCGCGACCTTGGTCTTCCCGGGCCGAGCGCTGTCACGGTGTGGGGCACCTGAGCATCTGACGTGATGCCAGGGTGTGGCCGGCTCTGAAGCTTCCCCTTGAGCGTGGACACCTGGAGGCTGGGGCATGAGGTTCCAGAGGAAGCAGCACCAGGCGGGAAGCAACTGCACGAAGCGGTACACGGCGGAGTTCAAGCGGAACGCGGCCGCGCTCGTCGACTCCACAGGCCGGACGGTCATCGAAGTTGCCCGGGAACTCGGAGTGAGTCCGGAGTCGCTGCGCAACCGGTACCGCCAGGCGAAGGTGGATCAGGGCGAAGGGCGCCCCGGCGAGCCAACCGGTGCCGATCCGAGCGCCTCGCACCGCCGCCCCGGCATGACCCGCCGAGTTCGGCCGCTTCCCCGTCGGCGACGAACTTCCTGCCTGACTGCGACACCCCGGCCTCACCGGACTGGAGCCCTGAGCCTTCGACGGCCTCATCGCCCGCTACCGCGACTACTGTGCCAAGCATCCCCGGTCCTGCTTCCCGGCAAGCGCCCCGACGGCGGCCCGGACGCCGGCGGCCGACGACTGTCCGCCGCCGACCACCTCGTCGTCTTCCTCCTGAAGGATCGCTGGTTCATGGCACAGGCACCGCTCGCCGAGGTGACCGGCCTGTCCAGGGCAGGGTCGGTATACCGCGTTCCTCTACCATCGGTAGAGGAACGCGGTAGAGTCGGGTCATGGCAGACGAGACGAGCATCAAGGTGAGCGCGGCGGCGCGGGACCGGCTGGCGCAGCTGGCCGCAGAGCACCGCACGACGATTCGGAGCCTGGTGGAGGAGCTGGCGCAGGCCACGCCGACCAGGGCCGAGTACGCCGAGCGTGCCGAGCTGGCCCGTTCGGAGCTCGCCTCCGCTCTGGGGCAGGTGCCCAGCCCGGAGGCCGAGGCGCAGGCCCGTGCGCTGCTGGAGCGCCTGGGCGGGGCACAGCACGGCTCGCAGACGGCCGCGTAGTGGCGGCGATCGCGGTCGTTCTGGACCACACCACCGCCACCGCTCTGTACGACCCGAAGGATCCGTTCAATGAAACGGTCGCCGCGTTCTACGTCCAGGCCTCCGGCGGACTCGGCAGCCTGTACGCGCCGGTGCTGTCCCTGACGGCCGGCGATGCCGAGCGGCCCGGCCTGCTGAGCTACATCAAGGGGCTGCGGTTCATCCGGATCGAGGCGTTCGACACCGACGCCGCAGTCACCGCCACCGAGCTGCTGCGCTTCGGGCATTCCTGGGCCGCCGTCCACGCCATCCACACCGCCCGGCCGTCGGCCGCCCACCCCACCGGACGGTTCCTGCTCACCCTGACGCCGAAGGCGTACGCGGGCACCGGCGTCCAGGCTGTCCACCCCGGCCAGTGACCACCGGCGCCCGGACGCTCCGTCAAGCCCGCCCGCGTCGTCGCGGACCCGGCCCTTCGACGCACGCAAGGTCCGGCCCCCTTCGGCGAGCGAGGTTCCCCCGATGCGCCACATGACGTGCCCAAGGCACGGTTCCGGCCATGGGGGAGCGGTTCGCCGCACGACGAGCGCAGGACCGTACGGGGTGGCGCCGGGGCTACCGGTCCGTGTCCTGGTCGCGGAGCAGTCGGCGGCCGGGGTCGTCGGCCCACTCCTGGGCCAGGTCATCAGCTCGTCGACCAGCCCGGTGTCCGCTCCGTACGCCTCGAACTCGGCGTCGTCGATCCGGGCGACGGCGGTCAGGCGGGTCCGCAGGGAGTCGAGGTCGAAGCGGTCGCGGGCGTGGCGTCGGCCGAACTCCTCCAGGTCGGCGGTGGTCCAGCGGTGGGAGGCGGCGAAGACGTCCAGGGCGTCACGGGCGGGACCGCGCTCGGCCAGGGCACGCACCTCGGTGCCGATCACGTCCTCCTCGGCGCGTACGGGCCCGTACGCGCTGGTGGCGACGGGGCGGGAGAGGACCTCCGTGAGGACGTCGACAGCACCGAGTTGTGGGGCCAGGGCTCGACCGCGGTCGCCTCCGACTCCACGCACGTCCGCGCCTACGGCCAGAACCTGTTCACCGAGTGGCACTCGCGCTACGGCGGCCGCGGGGTGCTCATCTCCTGGCACGTGGAGAAGAAGCCCTGGCCATCCACTCCCAGCTCTGATCAACTGCACCGCCTCCGAGGTCGCCGCGATGGTCGAGGGCGCGATGCGGCACGGCACCACCATGGACGTGGAAGCCAACTACACGGACTCGCACGGCCAGTCGGAAATCGGGTTCGGCGTCACGAGGCTGCTGGACTTCGACCTACTGCCGAGGATCAAGCGGATCAACAAGGTGAAGTTGTACCGGCCGGTGGCCGGCGAACCGGACGCCTACCCGCAGCTGACTCCGGCGCTGACCCGCCCGATCCGCTGGGAACTCATCGCCCAGCAGTACGACCAGATGATCAAGTACGTCACGGCGATCCGTACCCGGACCGCGTCCACCGAGGCGATCCTGCGGCGCTTCACCCGCAACGCCTCCCACCCCACGTACGCGGCGATGCTGGAGGTTGGCCGTGCCCAGAAGACCATCCTTGTGGCCCGCTACCTGCGGCTGCGGGACCTCCAGCGGGAGATCGAGGAGGGCCTGAACGTCATGGAGTCCTCCGACGGCGCCAACTCCGTGATCGCCTACGGCAAGGGGGGAGAGGTCGCCTCGAACCGGCGCGGCGAACAGGAGATGTTCGTGCTATGTCTACGCATCCTCCAGTCCGCCCTGGTCTACGTGAACACCCTGATGCTCCAGGACGTCCTCGGCGAACCCGAGTGGGCTGACCTCCTCACGCCCGCCAACCGGCGCGGTCTGACCCCGCTGTTCTGGTCCCACGTACGGCCGTACGGAGAGGTGAACCTCGACATGGGCGCCCGTTTGAACCTCACCGCAGCCACCGTGCCGGCTCCCCGTGCGCCGGCCTACAGCAGCGACCATCCGCCAGCCGGAAACCGTGCAGGCCGGGGTAGCAGGCCTACGGCGCCAGGCTCCTCCTGGTAGACGGTCTCCAACGAACTGCCGCAGAAGGGGGGTTGCTCTGGCGATCACTTCGACCCCTATGTAAAACTCTTACTATGGCCTCTGTGCGAATGACTGTCGCCGTGGCGAAGGTGTTGCGGGTCTTCCTCGAAGACGCCTCGCAGCCCCGCTACGGCTACGAACTCATGCAAGTGACCGGCTTTCCCAGCGGGAAGCTATACCCGATCGTGGCCCGGCTGCAGGCGGCCGGTTGGCTGATCAAGGAGCAGGAGGACATCGACCCGTCCGTGGTCGGCCGCCCTCCCCGCCGTATGTACCGGCTCAGTCCCGACGGGATTCAAACGGCTCGGCTCGAACTGGCCGCGCTCAGTGAACAACTACGCCCGCCTGCTGAGGGAGTCCAGGGCATCTTGCGTCCAGAGGGAGGGGCGCTGTGAACGCAGCCGCCGTCGTGATCGGTGTCGCCGTTGCCCTCTTGGGGGCGGTCGCGTACCTCGTCGTGTGCGACCTGCTCAGCCAGGAGATCCGTGCTCGTCTCCTCCGGCTGCCGTTCTTGATCCTCTGGCTGGCCGCCCGCAATTTGCCGGCGGAGCTGCGTACCGACATCTACGAAGAGACATGGTTGCCAGACGTTCATTACATCCTGAGCAACGAGCGGACCGGACCGGTCACTCGGCTGATCAAGGCCACCGGTCACGCCCTGTCCTTGTGGCTGAGGCGCGGTGGTGTGCACATGGCCGAAGCACTGACCGCGATCACTCCTCCCTCCTTGGAGGGCTTCGAGGACATCCGCGCGCTGCCCCCGGCTCGCCGCAGGGAGTTCGGGGAGCTGACGGCACGGCTGCACTCACTGCTCCAGCGCCCGGCCAACGCGTTCGACTACGATGCCGCGGCACGGCTCCTCACTGTTGCTGCCTCTGCGTGCGAGGCGTACATCGATGACCGGGATGAGGTAACAGCCCAGGGTCTTGCTGAGGCCGCCCGTCCGTTGGCCGAGAGCCTGGACCCCGGCCATCCGGCCGTCCTCGGCTTACGCCGTGTCTATGCGCATGTGCTGCTCCAGCTCGGCCGATTCCAGCGGGCCGAAGCGCTGCTGCGTGAGCTCAGCGCGGACGAAGTCCGGATTCTCGGCCCTGGCGCCCCCGAGACGTTCCAGACGCGCCGCCTGCTGGGCTGGGCCCTGGTGGGCGAGGGCCGCTTCCAGTCGGCCGAGGCGGAATTCCGCTCCCTCGCGGCGCAAGTGCCGCACAGCGCCGCGTCACTGCGGCTGCACATCCAATGCATGCGCTCCTGGACAATTTTCCGCCAGGGCCATCGGCGTGAGGCAGAGGACGGCTACGACGCGGTCATCGCTTTCCGGTCGCGCGAGCTGGGGCCCGACCATCCCGACACCCTCGACGCCCGGCACTCCCAAGGAAAGATGTACGTGCTGTCCGGGGACGGGCCACGGGCCTGCACGGTCCTCCGGCCGCTGCTGGCCGACCGCAAGCGGGTCCTGGGGACCCGCCATCCGGACACGCTGGAGACCCGCAAGTACCTCGCTATCGCCCGTTCGCTTACGCTTCCTCGCCGCAGCGGCCTCGCGCACCGCACGCCCCTCCGCGAGCTCCGGCACATCGTGCGAGCGCAGACGAGAAAGCACGGACCCGACCACCCCAACACCCGCGACACCCAGCGGTGGCTCGCCATGCTCACCGGGTCGACGGAGGACCAGTGAAACTCGGACTTCTCACCGCATGCCTGCCCTGGCTGTCCCTCGACGAAGTCGCGGCCTGGGCCTCCCACACCGAGGAGTATGAAGCCCTGGAGGTGGCGGCCTGGCCGACCGGCAGCACACACATCCACCACGCCGCACACCTCGATGTCGCCAACTTCTCCGGCGACGACGCCGAACGCGTCCAGAAGCTGATGGATCGGCACGGCCTCACCATCTCCGCAGTGACCTACTGCGACAACAATCTGCACGGCGACAGCAAGGAACGGGACCGCATCCACCAGCACCTGCGGGCCTGCATCGACGTCGCGGCAGCCCTGGGTGTCCCTTACGTCGGCACGTTCATCGGCCGCGACATCACACGATCGGTAGACGACAACATCGAACTGGCCGAGCGCGTCCTTCCGCCGCTGCTGGAGTACGCAGCCAAACGCGGCGTTCGCCTGCTTGCAGAGAACTGCCCGATGGAGGGGTGGCACCCCGACGGGTATCCCGGAAACCTCGCTTGTTCCCCCGAACTGTGGGACTGGATGTTCGACCTCGGTGGCCGCCGCTCCGGCTTCTTCCTCGCCTACGACCCGTCCCGCCTGCCATGGCTGGGCAGCGACCCCATCGATGCCCTGGACCGCGGCATGGTCGCCCCAGGACGACGACACCGCCGATCTCCTCGCACCCGTTCCGGCCGTACTGACCGGCAGCCTCGTGGGATACGCACGCGTGTCCACCAAGGGACAGTTGCTCGACCGGCAGATCCACGCGCTCACCGCAGCAGGGTGCATCCGGATCTTCGCCGACAAGAAGTCCGGCAAGAACGCCGAACGCGAGGAACTGTGGAAGGCCCTCGACTACCTGCGCGAGGGCGACACCCTCGTCGTCCCGTCGCTGGACCGGCTCGGCCGCTCCATCCAGGACCTCATCGCGATCGTGTCCGGCCTGCGCAAGCGCGGCATCGGGTTCACCTCGCTGCACGAGGCGCTCGACACGACGACGCCCGGCGGGCGCCTGGTCTTCCACGTTTCGCGGCGCTGGCGGAGTTCATCCGCGAACTCATCGTGCAGGGCACCAACGAGGGCCTGGACGCCGCCCGCGCCCGCGGCGCCCGGCTCGGCCGCCCGCCGGCGATGACGGAGGAGCAGGTACGTCACGCCCGCGACCTGCTCGCCCGCCCGGAGAACACCGTCACCTCGATTGCGAAGCTCCTCGGGGTCTCCAGGAACACGATCTACAACTACGTGCCCGAGCTGAAGGGCGGTCGCCTCGCACTCGCCGAGGCGACGAGCACGCCGGAACTGTCCCAACCCACCAGGTCCGAGAACTGATCACCGCCGTTTGCGGCTGGTGACAGCATTCCTACCGGCACCCCGGTACAGCCGCAGGTCCGCGCTGCCCGGGCGGAAGCTGATCGCTGCGGCACGGACGACATGCCTTCATCATGTCGGCTGCCGCCGGGGGACGGAGTCGCCGGCTTCGGTGCGGGCTCCGCCGTCCGGGGGCGGTGCGGCCCCCTCCTTCACCCGAGCGGACCAGGGGAGGGCCGGTGGTGGGGTCCTTCCGCCGCTCCGAGCAGGGCGGTCCCGACGAGGTGTGCCGTCCGGCGTTGCCGGCGGGCTGAGCGGGCCAGGTCGGCCGCCTCCACGGCGGCGGTCAGCTCGCGGTAGCAGAGGCCGTACGAGGGCAGCGCGTCGAGAATCCGCCAGGCGCTCGCGTCGTCGCGGCCGTGCGCCCCGGACGGTGTGTCGGACAACAGCCGGTGCGGGCGGGCGCCCTGTCCGGCGAGCGCGCGCCAGCGCCGCGAGCCGTGGACCTCCTCGCGCATCCGGCACGCCAGATGGACGGTGGCGGCCGCCAGACCCGCCGGCCGGGCCGGGGCCGCTCCCGGCTCATCCGGGCGGCGGACGGCCGCCCCGTCCAGATCCGCGGTCGTGAGGGAGACGGCCGAGGGGACGGCGGCCGGGGCGAGGCCGCCGGCCGCGGCGCGCTCCAGCCCGGTCAGCACGGCGTCGACGAGGCGGGCGTACCGTTCCAGGGAGGCGACGGACACGGCGTGCACCCCGATGCCCTCGGACAGGCACGCGGTGATCGCCTCCAGCCCCGGGTCGGTGGCCGGGACGCGGATCATCAGGTTGGGCCGGCCGACGGCTTCGCGCAGGGCGCGCGCACCCGCCTCGGTGGCGCCGGAGGAGTGGGCCAGGGCGGTGGGGACGGCGGCGCAGACGTGGCCGTCGGCGCGGCCGGAGGCCTCGTAGTGGGGTCGCAGCCGGTCGGCGGCCCGGCGCGCACCGTGGGCGACCAGCTCGGCGAGCGCCTCGACGACCGGGCGTCCCCGCCGGGCCAGCGCGCGCAGATGGGCGTCGTACCCGGGGTACGCCACCGCCGTGCCGTCCGTGCCGTGGGCGTGCAGCAGTCCGTCGAGCGGGCCGTCGGCCGCCGTGTCCCGGGCGGCGGACGCGGTGAGCAGCGCTGCGGTCATGGTGCCTCCTTGGGGCGCGGCCGCCGGTCGGTGGGGGACGTCGGTCGGCGGGGGCCGCCGTGGTCCCGGACGAGGAGCAGCAGGGCGGCGGCGTGGGCGGCCGAGGCGAGCGTGATGTGGCGGTGCCAGCCGGCGAAGGTGCGGCCCTCGAAGTCGTACAGGCCGGTACGGCGGCCGGTCCCGGCCGCGTCCAGGGCGACCTGCGCCGATGTGGCGGCCAGCCGGACCAGGGCACCGGTGGGCCAGGCGGTCAGGTCCGTGAGCCAGAAGGCGGTGTGCAGCGGGCTGAGCAGGTCCTTCTGGGCCAGCAGCAGCTGTCGGCGCTGCGGCCCGGGCGGGGTGTCGGCCGCCCGGCACGGCACCCGGGCGACCTCGTGGTGGCCCGTCCAGGGGGCGGGGGCCTGTACGCGACTGAAGCGGCGCGGCGCCAGGCCGCCCGCCAGCTGCCGAGCGGTGATCACCCGGCCGGTGGCGCGGCCGTCGGCGGTGAGGGAGGTCAGCAGCTGTGAGGCGCTGATGCGCAGGACGTAGGGGAGGTTCTCGGCGCCGAGCAGGGCGGCGACCCGGCCGGCCGAGGCCTGCCGGGCGTCCAGGAGGACCGGGCGGTGGGGCGCCCCCGCGGTGCGGGCGGAGTCGAGGACCATCTCGAGACCCGCCTCGAGGGGGTCCAGGGCGACCGTGCCGGCGGGGATGCCGGCCTGCTCGCGCAGGCGGGCGTCGCCCAGCCAGCGGGGGCTGAGCCGCAGGCGCCAGTCGACCGGGTAGCCGCCGCACTCGGAGGCGGCCCACAGCCCGACGGCCCGCTGCGCGGTGCGGGAGCGTCCCGTGTGCGGGTCGGCGACGTGGTCGGCCCCCACTCCGCCGTGTCCGGTGCGGGGCATGGTCGCGGTGCGCACGACCCAGGCGCGGGGCGGTGCGAGAACGCCCATGTGCCGGGCGAGCGCGGCACGCACCGGGGCCCAGTGCCAGGTCGAGTCGCTGATGAAGTGGTGCAGCCGCTGGGCGTCGGCCGGCACCCCGGTGTGCGAGGCGATGTTGCGGATGGTCTTGCGCCCGCTCGCCGCGAGCAGTCCGCACAGGTACAGCTCACCGCTGCGCCGCTGGTCGCGGCGGGCGAGGGGGTGCAGGACCCCGCGGGAGAGGCCGGCGAGCACCTCGGCTTCGGGGTCGGTGCCCGCGGCCGCCCCGTGACCGGCGCGGGGGAGGCCGTCCGGACCGGCGCCGGTGTCCCGCTGGACGGCCGCGGGCCCGTTCACGTCCCGACCCGACCGTAGGCGGCGTCCAGCAGCCCGGCTGCGGGGTCCTCCAGCAGGCCGGGGCGGCCGGGCGCGTCCAGGACGACGAACCTGAGCCGGGTCCCGTGGACCGTGCCGTCGGCGGCGAACGCGGCGCGCAGCCGCTCCCAGGCGTAGCGCGGGTAGGACGTCGGCAGGCCGAGCGACTCCAGCAGGCTTCGGTGCCGCGCCACGTGCTCGGCGTCCAGCCGCCCTGCCTCGCGGGCGAGTTCGGCGGCGAACACCATGCCGACGGACACGGCGCTGCCGTGTCCGACGCGGTAGTTCTCCGCGTGTTCGACGGCGTGGGCGAGCGTGTGGCCGTAGTCGAGGAACTCCCACGGGCCCTCGGCCGGCGGAGCTCCCGCCACCACGGCGGCCTTCGCGCGCATCGCGCCTTCGATCAGCTCCCGGGACCGCTCGTCCGCCGGGTCGGCGGCCGCCCGCGGGTCGTCCTCGATCAGGTCGAGAAGGGTGGGGTCGCCGATCAGCCCCGCCTTGACGACCTCGGCGAGGCCGTCGGTGTAGTCGGCGCGCGGCAACCGGGCCAGCAGGTCCAGGTCGCACACCACACCGGCCGGCCGGTGGCGGACGCCGACCATGTTCTTGCCCTGCGGGATGTTGAGGGCGCCGCGGCCGCCGACCGCGGCGTCGACCATGGCCGCCGGTGTGGTGGGGGCCAGGACCAGGCCGATGCCGCCCTGCCAGGTGGCGGCGAGGACGCCGGCGAGGTCGGCGGTGGCACCGCCGCCGAGGGCGACCACGGCGTCGGAGCCGGTGAAGCCGGACTCGGCGAGCTGCGACCACAGGTAGACGAGGACGCCGGCGTCCTTGGCCCCCTCGCCGGGCGGCACCACCAGCGGCAGCACGTGGCGGCCGTGGCGCTCGAGGTCGCCGGCGATCCGGTGGCAGGCTGCGGCCAGCTTCGGGGGGTGGACGAGCGCCACGCGCCGCACGTCCTCGCCGAGCATGCGTCCGGCCTGCTCGTGCAGGCCGCTGCCGACGACGACGGGGTACGGCGCGGGGCCGGCCGCGAGCAGGGTGGTGGGCGCGGCGGACGACTGGATCGGAAGGGTCACGTTCTGCCTCATTCGACGGCCAGGTGGGTGAGATAGGCGTGGTGGTTGCGGGCGGTCTCCGGCACGCTGTCGCCGCCGAACTTCTCCAGGGCGGCGTCGGCGATCACCAGGGCGGTCACGGCCTGGGCGACCACGGCGGCCGCCGGTACCGCGCACACGTCGGAACGCTGGTGGTGCGCCACGGCGGCCTCGCCGGTGGCCGTGTCGACGGTGGCCAGGGCCCGCGGCACGGTGGCGATCGGCTTCATCGCGGCGCGCACCCGCAGGGGTTCGCCCGTCGAGATGCCGCCCTCGACACCGCCGGAGCGGCCACTGGCGCGGCGTACGCCGCCGCCGGCGGCGGGGACGATCTCGTCGTGCGCCTCGGAGCCCGGGACGGCGGCGAGTGCGAAGCCCGCCCCGAACTCGACGCCCTTGATGGCCTGGATGCCCATGAGGGCGCCCGCCAGGCGCGCGTCCAGCCGGCGGTCCCAGTGCACGTGCGAGCCGAGGCCCGGCGGCAGCCCCCGCACCAGGACCTCGACGACGCCGCCGAGGGTGTCCCCGGCGCGGTGCGCCCGGTCGATCTCGGCGACCATGGCCGCCGACGCCGTGGCGTCGAAGCAGCGCACGGGGTCGGCGTCGAGCCGCTCGGTGTCCTCGGGACCGGGCAGCGCGGGCGACGCGGAGCGCTGGGTGCCGAGTGCCACGACATGACTGACCAGTCCGATCCCGTACGCCTGCCGCAGGAAGGCCTCGGCGATGCTGCCCAGCGCGACCCGGGCGGCGGTCTCGCGGGCGCTGGCCCGCTCCAGGACCGGCCGGGCGTCGTCGAACCCGTACTTCTGCATGCCGGCCAGGTCGGCGTGGCCGGGGCGGGGGCGGGTGAGGGGGGCGTTGCGCGCCTGGCCGGCCAGGTCCTCGGCGGGGACCGGGTCGGCGGCCATCACGGTCTCCCACTTCGGCCACTCGCTGTTGCCGACGCGGACGGCGAGCGGGCTGCCGAGGGTACGGCCGTGCCGTACTCCGCCGACGAAGTCCACCTCGTCGCGTTCGAACTTCATGCGCGCGCCGCGCCCGTGTCCCAGGCGGCGACGGGCGAGGGCGTCGGCGACCTCGTGGGTGGAGGTCCGCACACCGGCCGGCAGTCCCTCGAGCACGGCGGTCAGGGCCGGCCCGTGTGACTCGCCGGCGGTGAGCCATCGCAAAGCAGACAATGCACTTCCTTCGGTGGGGTGCGGAGCGCCGGAGCCGGCGCGGGAGGGCAGGGGCGGACACCGCCGCGGGGGCCTGGTGTTCCCGCCGCGTCGGCTACTCCTCGAGCAGGTCGGGCTGCTCGGCGACGATCTCGTCCCACAGCAGCTGGAAGCTGAACCGGCCCAGCTGCTGGTCCCCGAAGCCCTCGCGGGCGGCCAGGGCCTGTTCGTGGGTGAGGGTCTGCGGGGTGCCCGCGGCCCGGGCGAGCAGCTGCACCTGGGCGCAGCTGTCGTAGGTGAGGAACCAGTGCACGGCCTCGTCCAGGGAGCCGCCCACCGTGATCAGCCCGTGGTGGCGCAGCAGGACGGCCAGGTTGTCGCCGAGACTCTCGGCGATGGCACGGCCCTGGGCCACCGAGACGGAGGGGCCCCGGTAGTCGCCGTAGAGCGCCTGGCGGCCGTAGAACGCGGCGGACTCCTGGTCGACGGGTTCCAGGAGCCTGCCGAGCGCGCCCAGGGCCCGGGAGTGCGGGGTGTGGCCGTGGGCGGCGGCGGTGGCGTCCGGGTGCAGTGCGTGGATCTGCGAGTGGATCACGAAGGCACTGGGGTTGACCGGGTGGCGGCCGCTGACGACGTGTCCGGCGGGGTCGACGCAGATCAGGTCGGCGACGCGCACCCGGTTGAACGAGATGCCGAAGGGGTTGACCCAGAAGCGGTCCCGGTGCTCGGGGTCGCGCACGGAGATGTGGCCGGATATGCCTTCGCCGAACCCGTGCTTGCCGAACAGTCTCAGCGCGGCCGCGAGCCGCTGCTTGCGGTGGCGGCGGGCCTCCTGGTACGTGGCGAAGTACGGCTCGCCGGGGATCGGCAGCCCGGTGGCGGTGTCGGCCAGGTGGGCGGGGCGGGGCTCGGTGGCGGTCGTGCTCATGTGCGGGTGGGTCCTTCCGGTAGGGGGTGACCGGTCCGGCGGCCGTCAGGCGGCGACCGGTTCGGCCTCGCCGCGGGCGGCCTGCACGGTGGCGGAGTGCTCGAGGATCGCGGTGACGATGTCCTGACTGCGGTCGACGAGGGAGGGGATGCCGAAGGTGAAGAACAGGGCTCCGGCGGCGATGTTGCCGAGCCCGTACAGACGCGGGTCGGGACGGCCGTTGCTGGTGAGTCGACTGGTGGCGCGGGCCAGCTGGAGCCCGCCGTGCGGGTGGCGGCTGGCCGCGCGGGCCCGTATCAGTGAGGTGACCAGGGACATCGCGCCTGCGGGGATGCGCCCCTCGGCGGCGTTGACGGCGCTGATCACCCGGTCGGCGCGGAAGGCGGTGCCGTCGGCCGCGAGCACGTCGAAGCCGCTGCCCTCGGAGGGGGTGACGTCGAGCAGGCCGGAGAACATCTCCAGCTGTCCCGCCTCGACCAGTTCGAGCAGGACGGCGGCGCTGCCCGGCGGCATCGGACAGCACAGGCTCATGATGGTGCGGTAGTGGGCGCGCAGGACCTGGATCTTCTCCGCCTCGCGCAGCACCGGCCACACGTCGGGCCCGGTCTCCGGCACGGCGCGCTGCAGGATGCGCAGGCCCGTCCGGGGCGAGTCGACCTCGTCGATCTGCCGTCGCAACCGGTCGACCGGGTCCTCCAGGTCGACGCGGATGATCTCGTGGATGACGGCGTCCAGGTCGGCCCCGGCGTCGCGGAACTCCGCCCGCATCACCGCGGCGACGTCCTCGATGGCCAGCTCGCGCCGGCCCCTGGCCGTGCCGCGCAACCGGTGCGGCGTCAGGTGGCGCAGCTCCACGTGGATGGGCCGCTGCCGCACGCCCGGCAGCACGCCGCGCCGTGACAGCAGGCTGATCGGGCCCTGGTGGCCCCGGGAGGCCAGCGAGAGCACGATGTCGACGGCCGTCAGACCGCTGCCGATGACGGCGACGTGTTCGTCCTCGCCGATGTCCCCGAGCGAGCCGGAGACCGGGTAGGGGTCGCCGACGAAGCCAGGGGTGCCGCCGAGGCCGTAGACGTCCTTGGGGCTGTCCCCGCCGACGGACAGCACGGCGTAGTCGAAGGCGCGGGAGGAGCCCGGGCCGGTGCGCAGCACCACCTGGTCGGGCAGCCGGGCGGCGGAGGTGACGGCCTCGCCGATGATGTCCACGCGCCAGCCCTTGCGCCGCAGTTCGGCGAGGGCCGCGTACGCGGACTCCTCCAGGTAGGCGCCGTAGACCGGGCGGGGCGCGAACCGGGACCCCGACATCCGGTCGACGTCCCGGCGGACACCGGCGACGCGGTCGCGGGTCTCCAGCCAGCGCTCGAAGTGGCCGGGGTCGCCGGCGCGTACGGACATGTCGTCGGGGGGCGCGTTCACGCGCAGCGTCTCGGTGTCCACCTGGTAGGCCCGGCCGCGCCACAGGTGGGGCGAGGGCTCGAACACGGTGATGCCGCCCGGGTCGCCCTCGCTGCGGGCCAGGGCGTCGATCAGACAGACGGTCGCCGCGCCGCCGCCGACGACGCCGATCGAGATTCCAGAGGACATGTGTCAGTCACCTATCGGTATGCGGAGGGCTCGGGGCGGGGAGGCCGGAGACCCGGCGCCGGACGGATGCGGGACGCGGCGGCGGCCCGCCCCTGCCGCGGACGGCCGCCGCCGGGCCTCGCCGGGGGTGGTGCGGACGCGCCGTTCCCACAGGGCTGTCGCCGCGCCGGTCGTCCCGGCGGGGGGCCGCCCTCACGGAGGCAGGGCCCGATGGGGGACGTTCCCGCGGAGGTCATGCCCGCGGGGGATCGGGCGGCACGGAGGTGAGGGGGCCGACGGTCGCCGCGCCGCACCGGTGGCCGACCCGTTCCCCTCGGTGCGGGCCGACGGCGTACACCCCGGTCGCGAAGGGACGCATGACGGCACGCGGGTCGCCCGGGGCGTCGACGGCGCCCGCCGTCCGATCCGCTGCTGGGGCCTGGCCCATGATCGATCCTCTCCGGGTGAGGGACGTGCGGCGCCGGGTTTGCGGACGGAACGCACGGGAGACGAACGTGGATGTCCGACGGCCACGGGAGCGATCCGCTGCCGACGACTCTAGGAACGAACCCGATCCACGATTTGCCGCCCCGCGCACGGACCCTTGCGGAATCACGCGCCCCGGCCGCCCTTCGCGTACGCACCACGGCCGGCCCCGAAGGGGGCCGGCCGGTGGGAGGAGGGGGGCGTGCCGAGGAGAGGGGCGCGGGCGAGGGGCGTCGTCCGGGATCGGGCGGGTGGGTGGGCGGCGCTTCCGGCTCCGGGACCGGTAGGAGCGCGTGCTGAGGTGTCGCGTATTCGCCGCCGACGCAGCCGGGGGATCACCCTGTGTGCCTGCCGCCGCACTGGGCCCTATGGAGTGCCCGTTCTCCGCTCCGGCTCCTGGGGTGCGCCGGGCCGTAGGAAGCGATGGAGGATCAGGCGCAGCGTCGGGAACTGGGCTGCCGGGTGAAGGACGGGTCGGTGGCGGCGCTGGTGTGGAGAGCGGCGATGAGTGCCATGATCCAGGCTGTGGTGTCGTCGGGGTCCAGGGCGGGGTCGATCCGGCCTGCTGCGGCCGCGTTGTGCAGCAGGGTGGTGATGGTGGACCGTCTGTCGGAAGACCGCGTTGTACTCACATGCAAGGGACGTACGCAGGAGTTCTCGTGCGACGCCATTGCCGCGGGGTGTTCCGGGACGGCAGGCAGCTCGTCCTGCTCGGCCACGACGGTGGTGAGCTCACTCGGCAGGAGTGCGACCTGGACGTCGGCCGCGTTGCCGACGCCTTTACCGAGCACGGTCGCGTGTGGGCGGACGCCGATCCGCACAAGGACGGGTTCCGCCGCTGGGTCCCCGACGCTCCCGGCCTCCCGGAGGGTGCGAACGCCATCCTCGAAGCCCGCCAGGAGCCGTTGGAGAAGAGGAGTTCCTCCGACGACGACCTTCAAGGGTTCCGTGGGGAACTGGCCCGTTTCGGCGTCGTCGTGAGGGACGAGAAGCGACGTCAGCACTGGAGGACGTTCCGGAAGTCAGGTCCGGCCCTGGAATGAACGGCGGTGGGACCGGCTGGACGTGTCCCTCGGTGAAGCCGAATCCGGTGTCACCGTGTGGTCGCCGGGGGCGTATCGGCTCCGGGTTCCTCCGGCTTCGGCGACCGGGCGGGTGGCTGTCCTGTCGTGGTGGCCAAGGGCCTTCGCTATGACGGAGGCCGGGGCTTGGAGGACGAGCCGTCGGATTGCGAAGGTCCTGCCGCGCTGCGGCGGGACGCCGGTCCCGCGCAAGCGGGCCTGAAGGCCGACCAGGGTTCGTCGGCCAGCCGGGCCGGCGTCCGGGGAGAGCCACTGTGAGCTCCTGCTGCTGGCGTAGGGCAGGTGCCGGCAGGACTGGAGGCATGCCCGCAGGAGGCCGACGACGGGCTCCGGAAGCGGGGGAGGGCGGGTCTCCCAGCCGGACGGTGCCGATGGTCCCGTCATCGATGACGTCGTTGGCGGTGAGGCGGACGATGCGGGTGACGGGTTGCGTACAGAGGAGAACGGGTGCGGCGGCGGTCCGGGCCCGTGGGGGCAGGCTGTCGCCGTTGAGGACCCGTCGGGGAGCGGCGAGTCGGTGGTGCCGGTGCAGGGTGTCCGGTCCTGGTCGACGCCCGGGGCGGCGGGGCCAGGTGGGGCATCCGGCCCGTCTTCGTGCACCAGCGCAGGTTGCGTCCCGGGAAGTGGTGTACGGGTTCCCGCCTGATCCGGGCGTTCGGGCTGACAGCGGATGATCCGGCTGCGAGGAGCGCGGCACGCGTTGGCCGTCGTCCTCGGCCTGACCGCGCACGCGGTGGCGGACCGACAGCGCCCCCGCGCCATGGCGGCCTGGCGCAACTTCGCGGTCGGTGCCCTGCGACCGGACGGCGCGGAGAGCATCGCCTCCGGCCGTCGCCGCAATACGCGTGACGCCCGCCGACCCTCACGCTCATCGACCTCGCCCGCAGCGCGAAGCGGACGTCACTCGACTACGCCGAAGCCCTGAGGGCTGTCGCAGAATGACTTCAGGTTCTGGTCTTGGCCGGGCGGGCTGTCTCGCGAGGTCATCGAGTGGAACGGCGCCTCGACGTTCGTGAGTTGTTTTCCGGCGGCTTTCCGGGCCGCTCGGGAACCGACCGGGTCCGGCGCGTGCGTTCCCGACGTCCTCTCAGGCGAAGACGAGAGGTGACGCCGCCTCAGATGGTCGGGGTGTCGTCGACAACCGGCCTGTGAATCTCAACGACCGGCTTCCACCCCGCGGAGAACTCGATGAAGTCCGCACGGGTGGGGTAGGTGTCGATCGCGCGACGGTCACGCTTGGGGCTGTCGCTCCCCTTGCGCCCCCGGGGAATCTGCTCCTCGAAGATGTCGACCTTCACGTCGGGAACCTCCTTGAGGCCCTGGCGCCAGATCTGCACGACGTCGGCGCCGAACGCCTGCCGGGCCGCAGCGTAAAGGGCCGTGAGGGCCCCCTTGTCTCCACCGGGGACGAAAAGCGCCAGGTCCAGCACGACACCGGCGGACTGGAGGACCTCGATGGTCACCGGGCCGTTCTCGTCGGCCAAGTAGATTCCGGCTTCGTTCTCGTCGTCGGGAAGGCAGGAGACCTCTTCCTCGAATACGGTCCTCGCCGTGATCGAGCCGCCCTCGAAATTCTCACCGGACTTGGTCAGAAAAGCAGGGACGTAACAGTCGGAAAGTTTGAGTTCTGCCATGTCGGCGGAAACGAAGATCCTGTCATTCACGCCGAGCTTCGTCACCTCTTCCAGCGAGAGGCGGCGAGCGGCGATCTTCTCCGTGTTCACGATTTCCCTTTCAGGTTGCACTGTCCCTCCGAGCGAGGACGCTACCACGAAACCCTGAGGTCAACTGCCCGGTAATCTTTGGGTAAATGGCCCCTGATGGCCCGCGCGGGGGGATATTGAAGCGAGTGCCACTCGGCCGGGAACACGCACCCGCCAGGCAGTATCCCTCGTCATGGCGTTGGGGATCAACTGGCCACTGCATTTCGGTGCGTTGGGTAGCACGGAGGAACCAAGAGAGAGTTTACGGTAGATATCACCCATACCGCCTTCGGGGAGGTGGTGGCGAGGTAAGGCGATCCACTCGTCGTGCATCTCGGAGGGCGCAGCGGAAACCAACCGGATGGTCCGACAGCGCAACCACGGAGACCCCCATCGGCAACGTCCGGACGGAGCGCGAACCGGAAGTCGCGTACTACGACGGAAGTGCGGTGGGACGCCGCCGGACCCGGACAGGAACCGCTGTGCCCCGCTCGCGCCGCGGGGGCCTTTCATCGCGCGTTCACGCTGCCGGGCGGGCTGGTGGCTGTTCTGCGCCCGGTTGTTCAGGCCCTCGTCGGCGCCCTGGACGATGAGTTCATGCCGAACCCGATTTCCGACCGGCCATGCGAGTCCGTGTGGTTCGCCTCCACGTCCATGGTGGTGCCGTGCCGCATGGCGCCCTCGACCATCGCGGCGACTTCGGAGGCGGTGCAGTTGATCGGTTGGGAGTGGACGGCCAGGGCTTCTTCCCCATGTGCCAGTGGATGAGCACCCCGCGGCCTCCGCAGCGCGAGTGCCACTCGGTGAACAGGTTCCGGTCGTAGGCGCGCACGTACGTGGGGTCGGGGGTCGATACTGGTGGGCTCGCGTATTCGACTGTCGCCGGTTCCCCGAGGAACCCAGCCCGCTGGTGACCGGCTGTGATCGCTGGCGGCGTACAACTCCGGGGCTCGTTCGTCGCCTTCACCGACTACGGCCGGGGCCCTTCGAGTCCATCTGCGCAACGGCGTCCGGCACGCACGCTCGCGGGTCGCCGAAAAGCCCAGGCCGGCCGGCTTGGTCTGCGGTCCGGGATCGTGGTCGCCGACCAGATCACTCCGTTACGGGCAGGCACTCGGCGAACAGGTCGACGACGTCCCGCCAAGCTCGCTGCGCGTGCTGAGGGTGGTAACCGACCCCGGGAAGCACTGTGTGGTCGACCGGTCCCGGTGGGTGATGGAAGGCGTGCAAGGCGCCGCCGTAGACCACGAGGCGCCAGTCGACGCCCGCAGCCTGCATCTCGGCGGTGAATGCGTCCCGTTGCGCGGGCGGCATGATCGGGTCCTCCGATCCGACCCCGGCCCACACCGGGCAGTGAATGCGCGCCGTCTCGCCTGGTCGGCCCGTGGTCAGTCCGTTGACTGTCGCGATCGCGCGCAGGTCGACGCCGTCGCGCCCGAGTTCCAGCGCGATTGCGCCCCCGGTGCCGTAGCCGACGGCGGCGATCCGGCCGGGGTCGGTCCGCGGCTCGGCGCGGAGCACGTCGAGCGCCGCGTGGCCGATGCCCCGCATCCGGTCGGGGTCGGCGAGCAGCGGCATGCAACGGGCCAGCATCTCCTCGGGGTCGCCCAAATAGCGCCCGCCGTGGAGGTCGAAGGCCAGGGCCACGTATCCCAGCTCGGCGAGCGCATCGGCCCGGTGGCGCTCGACGTCGCTGAGTCCCACCCCCTCGGGCCCGACCAGGACCGCGGGCCGGCGGTCGACGCCGGCCGGGAGCGCGAGGTGCCCGATCATCGTCAGGCCGTCGGCCGCGTATTCGATCGTGCGCGTTGCAACCGTCGTCATGAGCCTGGACTGTAGTGATCGTCGGGCCCGGTCGGGCCGGTGTTCTGCCGCTGGCAGAAGGCAGGTCTCCGGCGTATTCCGGAACCACCCCGTCAGCGGTTCAGCTCAGAGCCTGTGACAAACCGCCGTCCGCCCGAAGGGCGGGCGCACCGGACGCCGCTGCTCGCGGACGGGGTTTGCTCACAGGCTCTACTGCTTGACTCTGCCGGGGATCTTGGAGTCTCCCGGTGCGGCGGCATGGTCGACGGGCGTGCTCGGGTAGTTCCGCCGCCCGATGCAACTGTCGAGGTGCCCGTTGTCCCTTCACTCGCGTTCCGGGCCGGTCGGGTGTCGATGCCGTGGGCAGGAGTTTCGAGCCGAGGCCGGTCTGCGGGGTGGGGAGGCCGGGGACGAGGCCGGGGACGAGCCAGGGCTCGCCGCGGTTGGTGCGCGTGAGAGCAGCCCGGGTGCGGGGTGCTTCGGCCGGCTGGTGGGGAAGACCGGCGAGCCGGGGCGGTTCAGGTGCGCATTCCCGTGCACCGTGCACCGGGACGGCCCCGGTGCACGGTGATCGGTCCGGACGCGGCGAATCAGTGGATCTGCAGGACGTACAGCGGGACGTTGAGGTTCTCGACGTCGCGGATGGAGGACCACTTGTCCATGGCCCTGATCTCGTTGCCCAGCCACACGTGGATGCTGTTGTTGCCGGACGTGATCCGTTCGACGTCGGGGAGGCCGGGGGTGACGGTGCCCGCGTTGGCGAAGCACTTGGTGCTGGCGCCGCCGTTGTACCAGACCTTCACGAAATCCGTCCTGTCGCCGCAGTCGATCTGGTTGATCGCGGCCGCCGGGGAGGCCGGCAGCAGGAGCGTCATCGTCGCCGCCGCGGCGGCTGCGAGGGAGAGGCGCTGGGTGGAACGCTTCATGAGGAGATTTTCCTTCTGTGAGGTGTGGTGCCGCGGGAGCGGCGGGTTCCCGGCCGGTGTACGCCGCCGTCGTTCACCCGGGGGGCAGCGGATGACGCACGAAGGACACGGCAGGCGATTCGGTCGCTTGCCGGGGCGCAGGGCGTGAAGCGGAGAGGGCTGCGACCGTCGCCGCTCCGGCCGGTCTGACGCGTACGCGTCTCAACAGGGCAACGAGGAGCGGAGGTCTCCGGTTCACCGTGCGGGAAATCCCGGATGCGTCGATCCGCATTCCACACGCTGCCGGGACAGCGCCGTCAGGCGCGGCCAGGGCGTGGAGACGCCCCGAACCGTCCTGGCCGCGGGACCTGGTCCCGGCCCTGCCGGCCTCCGTGGAACTTCCGGAGGAGCTCGACACGGGAGCCGCCCCGCGGCCTGTGCGGGATCAGCAGCGTGAGGTCCGGGTCGATCACCGCCGGGGGCGTGACGTGTTCCCGGTCCGGGTCGGTCAGGGCGGCGACCGCTGTGCCGAGTTCGTGTGCCGTCGCGGTGGCGGCGATGTCCGTCGCCGTGTCCGTCCGTAGGCCCGCGCGCCCGCGCGCCCGCGCGCCGCGAGGAGCTGCTGCGGTGGAGTCGGTTCGCCGGCCGGTCCGGGTCCGGGGACACTCCCGCCTGCCGTGGAGGGGGTGGCGGCGCGTGTTCCTCGACGCCGTACGGCCGGCCTCGGCCCTCTCCTCTGCGGAAACGTGACCACCTGTCGGCCGGTTCACCACCGGTGTCGTGTCCGGGAGCGCGTACGCGACGACGCGGTGTCCGCACCGTGCTCCCGACGCCGACGGCCGACCGGTGGGGCACGGCACGGGCCCCGCGGGCGGCTCGCCCCGCAGGCGGCTCGCGGCGGTCACGGCGGCAAGGCGGCGACAAGGTTTGGTCAAGGCCTTTCGGAGAGTGTCGCCCCAGGCTGCCGCCCTCGGGCGGCGGCCACGCCACAGAATCACCGAAAGACGATTGGTCACCACCCATGAACGGGACTTTGGAGGCGGGGACCGCCGCCCCCGCCCCAGGCCGGGCGCACACCCCGCGCCCCTCGCCGGACGTCGAGCACGACGCCTTCATCCGGACGATCTACGACCGGTACGGCCCCCTCCTCCTGCGGTACGCGGCACGGCTGCTGGACGGGGACTGGCACAAGGCGGAGGACACCCTCCAGGAGACGGCCGCCCGGGCCTGGAAGCACGCCCACTACCTGGGCAGCCGCGACGAAATCGTCCGGCCGTGGCTCTTCACCGTGGTCAGGAACCTCGTCATCGACCACCACCGCTCCCGGCAGATCCGGCCGCTCGAACTGATGCCGGTCGAGGAACTCGACGCCGCCCGGGAGGCCCCGGAGAACCTGCTCACCCTCCACGTGGTGCTGGAGGCGCTGCAGGACCTGCCGGAACAGCAGCGGACCGTCATCAGGCTGATGTACTACCTGGAGTGCAGCGTGGCCCAGGCGGCCGAACATCTCGGTATCCCGCCGGGCACCGTCAAGAGCCGCGCCTTCTACGCCGTGAGGGCACTTCGCAAGGCGCTGGAGGAGCGAGGAGCGATCGACGCGTGATCCGTTCTCCCAACCGCTCGCTCCCCGGCCGCCCGGCTGGTGACGGGCCTGCTGCACGAGGACGACGTGCTGGGCCCGCCCCCGGCGCCATCCGGCCGAGGCCGTCCCGTCGGGCCGGTGCCGGGTGACGGGTCAGCGGGTGATGTCGATCGTGGCCGCGCGGGACACGAACTTCGTGCCGCCGTCCTTCGCCGTCGCCAGCACCGAAACGTGCCAGGCGCCTTCCGCGAGGTCGGCCGCGTCCTGCGGCGTCACCTTCAGCGTGTAGGTGCAGCGGGAGGTCCCGTCCGAGGTGCTGTGGCACGTGGCCTTGTCCACGTACCGCAGCTCCGCCTCCGTCGGATCGAGTTCGGAGCTCGCCGGCCACGCGATGACCCTGAGTTCGCGGACACCGGAGTCGTCGCTCACGTCCGCGGTGTACGTGAGCTCGCCCTCGCCCTGCTGGGACGGAGCGGTGTAACTGGCGGAGCCGTTCTTCACGGTCGGCTGCGTGGTGGTGGAGGCCATGGCGTAGCCGCCGGCGGCAACGGCGCCGAGGGCGACGAGGCCGATGACGGACGGGACGAGGGCGCGCTTGGACATGATGGATCCCCTGCTGGTGAGTGGAGTGTCGAGGTACGGAAGAGCGTGGCAGCACCGGTGGTCGACCGGCCGCTTTCCCGACGTGATCGAGACTATGGCCGGGTGCCCGGCCGGATCCTCACGCTGCAGGACGATCGCCGCGTCGAACCGCGGGTGCAGCGCCTGCACCCCAGGTAAGAGAACGAGGTCCCCCTTGAGTCCGAGGACGGCCCCTCACCTGCGGTCCTAATCTTGATCCCTTATGAAGAGAACCGACGACCGGCTCCTGCCCCTCGTGTTGCTCGGCGTCCAGGCCGTGGTGTGGCCGGGGCCGGATGTGATCCGCGGGAACGTTCCGGCGGGGTCCGCCCTTTTCGTGGCGGCCCTCGTCGCGGGGCTGGTGACGGCCGCGCTCTCGCTGCGCCGTTCGAAACCGGTGACCATCCTCGTCCTGGTCGCGGCCGCCTGTGCGCTGGGCGCCGGCCCCCTGCCCGTCGGCGCCATGGCGGTGCTGGGGACGGCGGGTGCGGCCCTGGCCCTGTTCACCGTGGCCGACGAACGCGACACCTTCACCGCCCTGTTGTGCGTGATGACGCTCGTCTCCTGGCAGTCCCTGTACGGCATCAGCCTGCACGGGCTCAGCGACCGCGACGGGCTCGACCTCGTCCTGACGGCCGTGCTGTACGCCGCCGCGTCCGCTGCCGGAATGCGGGCACGGCGCAGCCGGTTCGCGCGGCGGGCCGCCGAACAGCGTCTGAAACGGGCCGAACTCGAGCGACACCGGCTCCCGGCAGCCGAACGCCGGCGCATGGAAAGGGAGTTGCACGACGTCAGCGCCCACCATCTGACAGCCGTGGTCGTCACGGCGGGTGCGGCACTCGGGCTGCGCGACCGTCGCCCCGAACTGGCCGACGAGGCCCTCCGGTTCGCCGTCGAGACGGGCCGCGAGGTCACCCGGGCCCTCGGCGCCGTGCGGGCGCCGGCCCCCTCGCCGGACCAGCAGCCCTCGCCCAGGGAGCGGTTGCTGGGTCTGGTCGCCGGGGTCTCCCGCCTGGACCAGCACGTAGAGTGCGAGATCGACGCGCTGCCGGACGGTGCCCTCGGGGACGCGGCGTACGGCATCGTGCGCGAGGCGCTGACCAACGTGGCGCGGCACGCGTCCGGTGCGCACACCACCGTGGCCTGCCGGTACGGCGACGCCCGCACCGAGGTCGTCATCACCAGCGCCGCACCACCGGCCGGTTCGCCGGCGTACGGCGTCGGCCTCGGCTCGGGACGCGGCCAGGGCTTTCTGCGGTCACGGGCCCGGGAGGCCGGCGGCACCCTGACCAGCGGCCCGACCGCGGAGGGCGGCTGGGAGGTGAGAGCGGTCCTGCCCGGCCGGGTCGCCGCCGCCTCGGTGCGGCAGCCGGTCCCCCGGCGGTACCGCCTGGCGCAGGTGACGGCCGCCGTCGGCCTCGTCGTGCAGCCGCTGCTGCCCTCACTGGTCGTCCGGGCGGAATCCGTGTCGAGCGGTCCGGGGGCGTCGGCAGGTGTGCTCTTCGCGCTGCTGGTCGCGGGGCAGGCGCTCGCGCTGCTGTGGCGGCACCGGGCGGCACGCGCCGCCCGGGGTGTCGTACTGGGTCTGGCCCTGCTCTGGCCGGTGGCGACGGCCGTGGGCGAGTACACCGGGTGGGTGCTCCTGCCGTCCCTGCTGAGCACGGCCGCCACCTGCGCGGTGATCTCCTCAGCCGCGGCCCGCACGGCCGTCACCGGCCCGTCGGTCACCGAAGGCCGCCCGCTCCTGTCGTCCGTAGGAGCCGGTCCGGTCGTGGCCGTGCTGGTGCACGCGACGGCCACGACCGCCGCACTGGTGCACCGGGGCAGTTCCTTCCCCCTCTGGGCGCTCGTCGCGGGGTCGACGGGGTCGGCGGCCCTGCTGGTCGGCGCGGCGTGGCGGGGCGGGACCCTGCGCGGGCGTCGTGACCGGGACGCGCGCAGTGCGCAGGCCGGAGAGTTCGCGGTCTGGACCGAGGAGGCGGTGCGGGACGCGTGGGCCGAGCGCCGCCGGATCGCCGCCGGGCTGGAGACCACCGTGCTGACACGGACCGCCGACATGGTCGCGCAGGCCGAGGCGGGCCGGCTCGACGAGGTCGTCGAGCGTGCCCGCGAGGCCCTCGCCGCGATGCGCGCCCTGCTCGACACGGTCCGGGACTCCGAGGCCACGCCCGCGCTGCGGCCGCAACCCACCCTGCAGGCCCTCGACCTTCTCGGCCGTCAGCTCCGGGCCACCGGCCGTGACGTCGAGATACGCCTGACCGACCGCATACCGAGACGGCTGCCCGCCACCGTTGACCTGGCTGCCTACCATGCCTGCGAAACGGTACTCGCGGCCGGCGGCGAGGAACCGATGGCGGTGGAACTCGACGCGGACGGGTCCGCGTTGACGCTCACGGCGATCGGCGTTCCGGACGCCGCGCGCTCCGCCCTGTGTCGGCGGCTGTCGGCGCAGGCGGTGGTGGCGGGCGGGAGGGTCACCGCCGGCCCGGCGGGTCCGGTCCGCGTCCTGCTGCCGCTGACCGCGGCGCCGCCTGTGCAGCAGGACGACGAGAAAGGACAACGATGAGCCTCAGGGTGCTGGTCGCCGACGACCAGGGCATCGTACGGGCGGGGTTCGCCGCCGTGGTCGACGCCGAGGAGGACATGACGGTCGTCGGCGAGGCCGCCGACGGCGCCGAGGCGGTGCGTCTGGCCGGGGAACTTGCACCCGACGTGGTCCTCATGGACGTCCGCATGCCGGAACTCGACGGCATCGCCGCCACCCGGATCATCACCGGACGCCCCGACGCGCCCCGTGTCCTGGTACTGACCACCTTCGACCTCGACGCATACGTGTTCGACGCGCTGCGCTCCGGCGCCTCCGGATTCCTCCTCAAGGACGTGCACCCCGGCGAACTGCTGAACGGCATCCGGGTGGTGGCCGCGGGCGAGAGCGTCCTGGCCCCGTCCGCCACCCGCCGGCTGATCGGCCATTACGCGTCCGGACCGGGCGCCGGGATTCCGGGCGGCAGCACCCCCCGCGAGCTGGACAGCCTGACCGGCCGTGAACGCGGCGTCCTCGGCCTGATCGCCGCGGGACTCACCAACACGGAGATCGCCGAACACCTCGGCATCACCGTCGGCACGGTGAAGTCCCATGTCAACGCACTGCTCCGCAAGCTCGAACTACGCGACCGGGTCCAGGCGACGATCCTCGCCTACGACCTCGGCCTCGCCCACCCCAACCCGCCCCACCCTTTCGCCTGACAGCCCACCGGGCACCACGATCCAGGAGTCCACCACCATGACCGGCCCAGGTCTGTCCGTCCCGCGCGGTGTGCGCCGCGCCCTCGGCACCGCCGCCGCCCGCATCTACCTGGCGGCCTGCGCCCTGCTGCTCGGATGGGCGCTGGTGACCGCCTCCGAAGGGTCCATGGCAGTCGTCATCCCGATGCTCGCCACCATCCCGTCCAGTCCCGTACTGCTGCTGCTCCTGCCCGAAGGCAGCATGACGTTCCTGCTCTCCGTCGTCCTCGGAGCACTGGTCAACGCCATGATCATCGGATGGTGCGCCCGTACGCTGCGCCGCGGGGGCGACCCGGGCACCACCACCTGACGGCGGACACCGCACGGGGCGGCCGGGCGTGTCCGGCCGCCCCGCACTCGTACGACGTCCCTGGACGGCCGGGGTTTTCTCGTCCGCTGACTGGTGCAGGGGCTCCTGCGGGTGGGGTTCCTGGTCGTCATGGTGATGAGTGCCCAGTTCGGCTGGGCCTCGGAGTACGTGAGGTCCCCCTCGTAGCGCGGAGTCCGTGACGGCAGGGGCTGTCGGTCGTCATGGCGGAGAAGCGCCGCAAGTTCACGGCGGGGTTCCGTGAGGGGGCGGTACGGGTCGTGACGGAGACCGGGAAGCCGGTCCCCGAGGTCGCGCAGGACCTGGAGGTCGGCGAGACGACGCCGGTGAGCCGGGTCCCGCGGGTTACGCGGACCGAGAGGGCCACGCCACAGGACATGGACGGACGAGGACTCCACGAGTTTCTGATCAACACCGGGGGTATGCCTGGTCGCGGGGCAGGGGTCCGACGTCGGCGTGACGACCGGGGCGCCGGGCGGCGTGGCGTTGTCCGGGGCCTGGGCCGATGCTGCGTGCAGCGAGGGCGTCGGCGATGGCGCCGGTGGTGAAGGCGTAGACGGCTTTGTGCAGCACGTCGACGACGAGTTCCTTGCGGGGCCAGGTGGCTGGTGGGGCACCGACGCCGGTGGCGTTCTCGAGGATCTGATCGTTGGTGAGGCGTACGACTGTGAACTTCGCGGAGGCCACCGGCCCGCGCAGTCCGGCCTGGGCCATGACCGAACGCAGTACGCCAAGGAGGGCGGCCTGGCCGAAGTGCATGGCCCGGTTCACCGGCAGAGGCTGCTTCCCGGGGTGTTCGGGCATGCCGGTCAGGCGCTGGAGGACCCGCGCGGGGACGTGGGAGTCGGGCCGTTTGGTGATGGCCTGTTCGATTTTCTCGCCGAGGGTCATCACGACGCCTCCGGCGGTTCCGGCGATCAGTCCCTGCCACAGTGCGCGTTTGATCATGTCCTGCCGTGTACCCGTTCGGGGGGTCGTGCACCCGCTCCCGACGACGGTGGTGGTGTCCGCCTCGCCGCTCCACTCACCCGGACGCCGTTGGCGGAGGGCCCGCGGGGCCCGCCCGGGGTAGGCGTACCGGGCGGCAGTGTTCACCGCCCGAGACAGGAAGGCGTACACCCGATCATGAGCCAGTCGAGCCCGCCCCCTCCCGAAGGCCGGGAATGTCCGCAGTCACGCAGGTCGCTGGTGGTGTGCGCGCTGATCGGCGTTGCCGTGATGGCAGCGGTCGACGAGATCGTCTTCCACCAGATCCTGGGCTGGCACCACTTCTACGACCGCTCCACCACCAGTGTGGGCCTGCTCTCGGACGGACTGCTGCACACCGGCGAGCTGCTGGCCCTGGTCGGGGGCTTCTTCCTCTACGCCGACCTGCGCCGCCGTGGCGCCCTGGCCCCGGCCCACGCGTGGGCCGGGTTCTTCCTGGGTCTGGGCGTCTTCCAGCTCTTCGACGGCATCGTGGACCACAAGCTGCTGCGCCTGCACCAGGTGCGCTACGGCGTGGACGTCACCCCCTACGACTGGGCCTGGAACCTCGCCGGCCTGGCCCTGCTCCTGACCGGTGCCACTCTGGCCGTGCGCGCGGCCCGCCGCACCCGGGAGGAGCCCGCACCGTGACTACGGCGCATGCCCACCCCGGGCCGGGCGGCGGGGGTGGCGGGGGCTTGGCCGAGCCGGTCGTCGCGGCAGCCGCGCTGCTGGCGGCCGCCGCCTACCTGCTGGCCGCTGCCCGGCTGCGGCGCCGGGGCGATGCCTGGCCCTGGCTGCGTGATGTGTCCTTCGCCGCGGGCTGCGCCGCGCTGGCCTGGGCGGCGGTCGGCGCCGTGCCGGGCGGACCGTTCACCGCGCACATGATCCAACACGTGATCGTCGGTATGACGGCGCCGCTGCTGCTGGTCCTCGCCCGCCCTCTCACTCTGGTCCTGCGGGCCCTGCCGCCCGGCCCCGTGCGGCGGGGCCTGCTGGTTGTGGCCCATGCCCGGCCCGTGCGCCGGCTGGTGTTCCCGCCGGTGGCGGCACTGCTGGACCTCGGCGGGCTGTGGCTGCTCTATCGCAGCGGCCTGTTCGCGGCCACCCATGACCGGCCCCTGCCGCATGCCGCGGTGCACGCGCACGTGCTGATCGCCGGAGTGCTGTTCACCTTCGCCGTCTGCCAGCTCGACCCCGTGCGCCGCCGCTGGGGCCTGGCCGTCCGGGCTTCGACGCTGCTGGCCGCCGGCGCCGCCCACGCCGTCCTCGCCAAGAGCCTGTACGCCGCGCCACCGCCCGGCACCGCCTTCACCGCCAGCGATCTGCACACCGGCGCGCAGCTGATGTACTACGGCGGTGACCTGATCGAACTCGCCCTCGCCGTCGTCCTGGCCCTCCAGTGGTACACCACCACCGGCCGCGCCCACGCCCGGCGCACCACCACATCGGCCCCGCCCCCGCCCCCGCCCGGCCCGGTGTGCCGGTGCGGCCGGTGGTACTGGGGGTGGCGATCGCCGCGTACGCGGTGATCCCGCAGCTGATGCACGGCAGGTTCGGCATCGACCCCCACGCGCCCCACAGCGCACCCACCGAGGGCTCAAGTGATCAAGAGGACGGCCACGCTTCCCTGGCCCAGCGCCTTCACCTTTGAGTCCTTGCCCTCCGCGGCTCGGTGTCCGCTTCCGCGCCCTCCCTCAAACCACCCGCCCCGCCCTGACGGCGGCCGAGTGACACTCGCCCAGGATCCCCTGGATGCGCCGGCTGCCGACCGGGGCTCGCGAGCTGTGGTGCGGCGCTGCCGCCGCGATGGAGCGGTTTCCCCGCGACGGAGCCGACGACCGCCCCGGCTCCTCCTTCCCTTCGGGCGCACCGCCACCGTGGCACCCCCGTGGCCGGCCGTCGGCACAGTCTCTGCAATACCGGCCGCACCGACCGCCCTGAACTCGCCTGAACGGGGTACTTGCGCCGTCATCGGACAGGGCCGGGTGCATGACTGAGCCCGGCCTGCAGGAGCTTAGAGAGGGGAGGTGACCTCCGTGTCGAGCACGCAGCCACACCATGACGGATCCGTCCCGAACACCGACCGCTCCGGCCAGGAGCCGGTGAGCGAGCTGGTACAGCGGGCCGCGCAACAGCTGACCGAGCTGGTGCGCGGCGAACTACGCCTGGCTCAGGCGGAGATGAAGCAGAAGGGCAAGCTCTACGGCAAGGGTGGCGGTCTGTTCGGCGGCGCCGGCGTCGTCGGGTTCCTCATGGCGCAGTCACTGGTCGTCAGCGTGATCGCCGCGCTGGCGGTGGTGCTGCCGGTGTGGGCGGCCGGAATGATCGTCACAGCGGTGCTGGGTGTGATCGCCGCGGTACTGGCCATGAGTGGGAAGAAGCAGGTCGACCGGGCCTCGCCGCCCATGCCCGAGCAGACGGTCGAGAACGTGAAGGCCGACGTGGCCGAGATCAAGGAGAGTGCGCACCGATGACCCAGCCGCCCCACGACGAGCCCACCGCTTCCAGTCCTCAGGAACTGCGCGAGCAGGTCGAGCGGACCCGCACCGAGCTCGGGAAGACAGTGGAAGCGCTCGGCGCCAGGACCGACGTCAAGGCACGCGCCCGGGAGAAGGCCACCGAGGCCAGGGAGCAGGCCGCAGCGAAGGCCGGCGAGCTGAAGGGGCAAGCCGCGCTCAGGGGCGGGGAGCTGAAGGAGAAGGCTGCCGATCTGGCCCGTCAGGCACAGGACAGGCTGCCCGACCCGGTCAAGGACAAGGCCGTCCAGGCTGCCGAGCAGGCCCGGGTCAAGGCGGCCCGGGCCGGTCGGATGTGGCAGGACAAGGCACCCGAACCGGTGCGGCAGAAGACCGCCCGAGGAGCGCAGGTGGCACGTGACAACCGCAAGGCGCTGCTGGTGGCGGCGGGCGTGACGGTCGTGGTGGGGCTCGCTTGCCGCCGCCGGAAAGCGTGAGCCGGGGAAAGGCCCCGAGGATCGTCCACGAGCCGGTCGGTCCGGTCGACCGCCTACAAGCCGGTCGGTCCGGTCCGCCGATGCCGTCAGCGGCACGGCCGCAGGAGCGCTGTCCAAACAGACGTGAAAGGCGGCCGGCCACGATGAGGACATCCCGTACACCACCGAGGAGGACCGCTCCCGGCGCGAGGTCCTCCTCGCCGCCACGCTCCAAGGCGCACCCTCCGCCGGGGGCGGAGCGGCCGTCGACCGCGTCGGCGCCACTGTCTGACCCGCCCCTGCCCGGCTGACGGGCACGAGGCGGCGGGAGGGCCGGTAGAACACGGACATCCGGCCGGCCCTCCCGCCTTCCGACCAGCACTCCTACGAAGGACCCCTCACAGTCATGTCCGATCAGCATGCGGCTGCCGCGCTGACCGCTGCAGCAATCATCGCCACGATCCTGGTCGCCCGGGCAGCCGTCCTCCACCAGAGCGGTCGAAGGCGTACCGCCCGCGAAGCACGCCCGGTGCGCGCTCACACCGCACCGCGCACCGACGAGGCCGCATCGTCTGCGGCCGTGTTCTCGGACGCCGCCTCCTGCGCCGTGCGAGAGGCCGAACAGCATGTCCACCACTGCTGGCAGCAGTTCCGAACACGGGTCGACCCGCCCGGGTGACCTGCGTGGGAGGCGCGTACGCCTACCGGTGCACTGGTTCGGCGACCACTCACTGCAGTGCAGCCTCAAGGCTGGAAACGATGCCCTTGGGGACGCAGATGAAGCCGTCCCGGAACCCTCTGGGCACGGGTTGTGCGGTCAGGGCTCTGCCCGTCTGGGATCCGTTGGTGTGCCCCTCACGCGACGAGACCATGGGCTGCCGCCGTGTCGTGCCCGGGACGGCGGTCGTTCATGTGCCGATCCGGGAGGAACCCGGTATGACCATCGCGTCGGCGGTCCGACGCGTGCTCGCATGGTCGGCAGGCTGGAGACAGCGGGAGCGACCACTGACGCGGTGAACAGGCCGCAGTCACGGGATTTCCTCGGCGCGGGCCGAGTGCCGCGGCGGAACGGACAGTCGGCGGGACGGACAGCCGGCGGGACGCCGGCGAAGCAGGTCCGGAGCCGGAGGCGTGTCAAGAGCCCGCGGCCGGAAGGCCGTGTGCCGTGAACACGGGCCGCCGTGAGCGGGGCAGGCCGGTCGTCGGGGGCAGTGGGGGAGCCGTGAAGAAGCACGCCCGGATCCCGGCCGGGATCTCCGGGACTCCTCCAGCGGACATCGCCCGACGTACTGCGAAATGTCTCCGGCAGCCGCCACTCACTCACACGCGGTTCCTCGTCGTGTCCGCCTCCGGAACAGACCGGGAGGGAACCTGTGTCCAGGGCCACGGCGAGCTGTACCGCCCACCTCGGCACCGCACCGGCGTACTGCGGCCACAGGCGCGAGGCGCTGCACGAGGTCGATCGCCTCCTTGGACGGGCGCGGACAGTGGACGGCCGTCACCGAGGTGAAGTCCGAGCCGGTCGACAGCCCATCGTCATAACCCGAGGGGAACGTTCCTGCGCACCCGTGCGCATTCCGTGCCCGGTTGTCACTCGGGCACGACACCGCTCCGGCAGCTCGATGCTGACGGCCGCCGTCGTGGCGGTGCTGCTCGTGCTCCTGGCGCTGCTCCTCGGGTTGCAGCACCCGGTGCTGCGGATGGCAGCGCGGCATCTGCATGGGCAGGACGAAAGCCGGCTCTGCGCGGCTCTGCGCGCCTACGGGTCGGTACGCCGTCGGCCCTTGGGGCCTCCGGTGTACCGACGGGGCCTGCAGGTGCTCGGGCGACTGCGGCTTGTCGGGGGTGTCAACGAATGCGTGGCTGAGGTCGGCAGGGGCTGATGGAGGCATACGTGACGGGTGGCTCGTCGACTGCGGCCGCATCGTGGCGTGCTTTCGTCGGCTGAGGACGGGAGAGGCGGCCGGGTTTTTCGTCGACAGGTTGGAAGGGGGTGCCGTTGTGAACGCTTCGTGGGAAGCCGCTGAGCAGTACCTCGCGCGACCGCTTGCAGGAGCACGGTGTGTGGGCGGGAGCCGCCCCAGACAACAGCCTGTGTTGCTGTAAGAGAGGGCGCACGGCAAAAGAGCGCCCTGACCTGCAAAGACGCCCCCCTGCATACGGTTCTGGCGATCTGGCAGCCGGTTCTGAGCATCGTGCACCCGGTTGCTGAGAGCAGGGCAGGCAGTTCCGGGAGCCGCTGTGCCCATGTCCTGGGAACCGTGACCACGGCTGCAGGATCCGACCAGATTGACGTCAGGTACATGAGCAGGCGCCGTTTTCCGCTGGGACGACTTCGGCTGCGGATCGATGCCCGGTGGAGCGACACGCCCTGAAGGCGGACTACATGCACTCCACGTTCATGTACGTTAAGTTCATCTGGTCGGCCCCGAGGGCCGTCGCTCATCGACGTCGAGGCAATGTCCGACCGCGGGAGGGCCTGTTGGGAGCAGTACGCAGACTGGTCGACGCCGACACCGGCGAGACCATCCCCTATGCGCCCTACGCCTTCTCGGGCGAGCACATCCAGGTGGACAAGGCCAGGGTCGAAGCGATCACCGAAAGCAGAGAGTTCACCCCGAGCCAGAAGTACATGGTGCTGTGGTGGATCGGAGTCTCCCCTCAAGGCATGGCGCCGCTGAGGGCGACCGGCGCGGACATCGCCAAGAAGGTCGGGATGACCGCCGATGCCGTCGGCAAGATCAACCGGAAGCTGCTCAAACAGCGCATCCTGATCGAGCGTGGACGCATCGGAAACTACAGGCTCTACCGGATCAGCCCGTACATTGCTTTCCACGGGACCGGCATCGAGCAACGGGAAGCGATCAAGACATGCAACCCGCCGGACATCCCCGGCTTCAGCAACACGACTCCTTCACTGTGGGAGGTCCAGTGAACAACGACGACAAGCACAAGCTCCTGGACGTCCTGCACCGTACGGCCGGCATGACCGCCAACCAACGTCTGGTCATCATGCTCTACGCGATGCATCCCACCGACCGCGCCGGCGCCGTCGTCGAAACCGGCGCCAAGCTCGCCGAGCTCGTCGGCATGTCCCCGACCGTCTTCTCCCGCACCCGGCGTCAGGTCGTGGAGGCTGGATGGCTCGAGGAGTCCGAGCGCCTCGCGCACATCAGCTATTACAGGCTCAGCGCAAAGAGCACTGGTGAGGACGTCGTCATCCCGCTGCGTCGCGCAACCTGAACAGCTCCGAGACCAGAACTCATGTACGTGAGGTCAATGAGCACCGATCCTGAGATCGGTGCTCATTGACCTCACGTACATGACAGCCCGGTGCCTTCGTACATGGACGAGCAAGTGGACGCCTCCCCGTTACCCCTTCTCCGGCGGCACCGATCGCCCGCCTGACGCAGGTGATCACGCAGCAGAGCGCGCAGCGGGGTAGCGGGGGCAGCGGAACACGCGCCCGGAGCGTTCAGGAACTCGGGGACGTGCCATGTGATCAAGGCACCTTGGCGGGAGAGGGAGGGACCTCCCGGTCGATGCCGTACGTGTCGTCGTAGTCGAACAGCGGACACCCGGCGAGCTGCTGCACCGCAGGACGGTGGATCGTGCGAGGTCGGGCGATGGCCTTGCAGTCGATGAGCAGCTCACCGACGATGAAGTCCGCGTCGGCTCCGCCCAGGTCGCCGCTCCTTCGTCCTTCCCGGTCACGCGAACGACGCCGGCCGCGTGGAGAACACCTCCTGTGGGGTCGTCCTGTGACCGTCAGGGCACGGCAGCCGCGACTTCGTGGCCGCCGGCCCCAGGAAGTCTGCGGACCGAACGGAGACCACTCGTAGGGCACCGAAGGTCGCCGAGTTGGAGAGGGCGAACGAGATCCTCAAGGCCCGCGGCGGGTTTCCGCACGTGGTGCCGTGCCCGGATCGGGGGCATACTGAGGTGGTCGCAGATTTGCGTACAGGTGCAGAAGGCCCCGGCAGTCCGCTGGGGCCTTACTGCTTCCTCGCGTCAGGCGACGGCGTGGAGTCCGCCCTTGCCGGGCTTGGGGGGACGCTTGCCGTAGCCGGGGACCCTGATGGAGGGCGGGCCGCCCACCGACAGGAGCTGGGTCATCTCCTTCTCCAGCTCGGTCTGCGACTCGTAGCCGGCGACAGCCGGGTTGAGGGCGTAGCGGTGGCCTCGGCCGCCTCCCGAGCGCAGGACGATGCCCCGCTCGACGAGCAGGGCCATGGCCCTGCTCATCGATGCCTGGCCCACGCCGAGGATCTCGTCGATCTCGGACTGGTTCATGGCGACCGAGCCGCCCGGCTGCTGATGGGCCACCATCACGGACAGGACGTCGATGGCCGTCGGCGTCAGCCGGAGCTGGTGGAGCATGCCCAACAGGCCCGTGGTGTTGAAGAGCATGGCCATGAGTATCCCTTCCGTCAGCCGGTGCCGGTGCCGGTCTTGGGGAACCGGGTCAGTTCGGGCGAGAGTTCGTCGGGGAAGCGGGAGTCCAGGGCGAGGGCCCGCAGTTCTGCGAGGAAGTCGTACTGCTCCTGCCCGTTGCCGTTGTAGGCCACACGGGGATTGAGCTGATAGGTCGACCTCTTGGCCCGGTGGATCAGGTTCTTCTCGCACAGGGCGTCCAGGGCGTGGCCGATGCTGGTGCGCTTCACACCGAGCTCCTCCGCGATCTCCGCGTGGGTGACCGCGATCCTGCCCTTCTTCTGCCGGCCGATGATGTTCGACAGCACGGCCGACTGCAGCTTCGTGATGACGTTGTGCATCAGGCAGTAGGGCAGTACGCGCCGCAGGAAGTAGTTGCTGACGAGCGAGTAGCCGTCGGCGCCGAGCATGTCGTGCGGGGGCCGCCGGTAGACGGTCGTCTTCACCTCGTGCACCGGGGTCTTGCCGAACTGCTCGGCGATCAGGCGCGCCAGGTCCGGGCCGTCGTCGGCTCTCACCGCCCGCACCGGTCTCGCCTGTTGTGGTCCGGGCCCCGCGTGCAATCCACGCAGAGGCTGTGCAGATTCACCCATGTGGGGGTCCTTTCGCATACAGGTGCTGGGCACTGTACGGCAAAACTTGTGGCCATCCGCATGTTCTGCCTCGGAAAGTTGCGGGTGGCGGCAAGTCCGTGTCGGCGGCCACCGGCATACGGCGTTCCGGCCCTGATACGGAACCAGGGCATCCGGTCGAGGTCGGCCCGGCTTCGCCCGTGAACGCCCCGGGTGAAGGAAAGTTGCGTCCCTCCGCATGTTTCCGAGGGAAGTTGCGGGCAGACGCAACTTTCCCCTCCGAATGTCGGCGCTCAACGACATCCAGGAAGGCGTAATGTCGGCGGCCACCGACATTTGCTTGCGAAAACCAGCAGGTCAGGGGGCGGTTTTCGGAAGTCCCTCTTAAAAAAAGAACCCCCTGTGGCTCAGCTCGCTCCGCGTGCGGCACCGTTGACGGGTGAAGGTCCTGGTCAGCAGCAGCGGTGCCGAGTCCCGGGTGGTGCCGGCCGTGACGGAAAACAGCATCGAAGGCGTGGTGGCGGCAGGGGGCGGGCCGTCCTCCGAGCCTCCGGCCCGGAGGACTCCGTACCTCCGCATCCGGTCGGTCGGCTGCGGGCCGTCGCACCGTCCGTTCGCGGGCCGGGGCCGGAGTGCGTAGGTCGTTCCGACGGTGGAAGGCGTGCGCGAACCACTCAGTGGGCGTGCGCGAACGCAGGAACGGAAACGCGCTCGTCTTCCTAGCGTGGAACCTCGCATGACGAGCCGTGTGCCCATGGCTGTCCATGGCTGTCCAGTACTCCCCTGTCCGTCATGTCCACGCCGCTGTCGAAGGAACCCCGAGGTGTTTCGATGACCGTTCTTCCCGAAGCAGGCACCAGGCACGAGGAGTCCGCCACCGGTCGGCTCAGGGCCGTGCTTGCCCAGGCGGCACAGGTGGTCGGCGCGGACCGGGTCACGTACCCCGACGAGGAGACGACCGGCACGCCGGCCACCATGCTCGGGCCGAACGCCGGCCTCCACCGCTCGCGCGCCGTCTTCGGGGTGGTACGGCCGCAGACGGCCGAGGACGTACGGCGCGTCGTGGAGCTGTTCGCCGACGGAGAGACCCCCGCCGCGCTGCACGCCTTCAGCACCGGAGGGAACTGGGGGCTGGGCTCGCGTGAGCCCGCGCGGGACGGGGCGGTCGTGCTCGACCTGTCCGGCCTCGACCAGATCCGCGACATCGACGTCGTCCGGGGCTGGGCCGTGGTGGAGCCCGGTGTCACCCAGGCCCGCCTCGCCCGGCTCACCGAGGGCAGCGAGCGCATGCTGAACGTGACGGCCTCCTCCGCGCACACCAGCGTGGTCGGCAACGCCCTGGACCGCGGCGTGGGCCTGCGCCACCAGCGGGTGGAGGACCTGACGGGTCTTGAGGTCGTGCTGCCCGACGGCGAGTTGATCCGGGTCGGCTGGTGGCCCGAGCAGGACCGGCCGACTCCGGTCTACACCCACGGCCTCGGCCCCTCGCTGGTGCAGCTGTTCGTGCAGTCCGATCTGGGCGTGGTCACCGCGGCCACCGTCCGGTTGCTGCCGAGGCCCGAGGCGCTGCGGGTGGTCCGGCTCGCCTTCGCCCCCGACAAGGTGGAGGCGGCCACCGCCGAGGTGCGGCGCTGGGTGACCCAGGGGCTCACCCGCGGTGTGGTGAAGATCTACAACGAGGTGGCCGCCCGGGCGTACGGTGGCGAGCCCGGCCAGTACCTGGTCCATGTGTGCGTCGACGGGACGCCGGAGGTCGTGGACGCGCTGAGCGGCATCCTCGCCGTGGAGGCCGTCAGGTCCCGACTGTTCGGCGCGGTGTCGGACTCCGACGCGACCGATCCGGCCGCGGCAGGCCATGACGTCGCCGTGCGCGTGGAGCGCGCCTACGCCGGTGATCCGGACCCGACGGACGCGCTGTTCGAGGCGAAGACGGGCCGTCCGGCCGTGCGGCTGGACGAGGAGGGCGGCTTCCTGTTCTTCCTGCCGCTGGTGCCGTTCAGCGGGGCGGCGCTGGCGCGGGCGGACGAACTGGTCGAGCAGGTGCGCGCGGAGACCGGGATCCGCTGCGGGGTCACGCTCAACGTGCTCGGCGCGGACGTCGTCGACTGCGTCGTGACGATGAGGTTCGCCCGTGAAGGCGAGGAGGCCGAGCGGGCCCACCGGGTACTGGACCGGCTCTACGAACTGTTCGTGGGTGAGGGGTTCCTCCCCTACCGCCTCGACATCGATCACACCGGCTGGGCCGACCGGCTGCCCGCGGGCGCCGGTGCGCGGTCCTTCGCCCGGCGGCTGAAGGACGCCGTCGATCCCCACCACGTCATCGCCGCAGGGCGTTACGCGTGAGTGCCGCGCGCCGGGAAGGAGGGGGCGTCCTGCAGTGCGTACCACGGACGACCTCGCCGGCGTTGCTCCACACAGCGACCTGTTCGCATTTCCCGTCGGCGGCCGAGTCGTCGTGGGGAGCCGGGTGGCCAAGCCTCCCGAGCCGCAGCCGGCAGCCGCACGAAATCCACACCCAGCTCCCCTGGGTGCCACGACCCCAGGCATGGCCGGGGCGGACCCAGAAAGAAGGCAGAGCCGCATGAGCCTCATCGACTTGCTGGATTCCGTCTCAGCCGAGGAGGGGGTCCTCACCGCGGAGGGGATCCTGGCGCGGGCCCGCGCCGTCGCGCCCCGGCTGCGCGAGCGGGCCGAGGACATCGAGAACAGCCGGCGGCTGCCCGCGGACGTCGTCGAGTTGCTGCGCGGGACCGGTGTCTTCCGTATGGCCCGTCCGAGGGCGTGGGGTGGTCCCGAACTCGACGCCGTGCAGCAGACGGAGGTCGTCGAGGCCCTGGCCACCGGTGACGCCTCCGCCGCCTGGTGCGCGATGATCGGCATGGACACCCCTGTCTACGCGGGGTTCCTCCGCGAGGACGTCGCGCGCCGGCTGCTGGAGGACCCGGACGCCGTCACCGCCGGGGCGATCACGCCGATGGGCCGTGCCGAGCGGGTGCCCGGCGGCTACCGGGTCACGGGGCAGTGGCACTTCGGCAGCGGGATCACCCACAGCACCTGGGTCGTCGGCGGGGTGCTGGTCACCCGCCGCGGTGAACTCGAGCCCGGGCCGCCCGGGGCTCCGGGCAACTGGCGCATCGTCGTGGCTCCCGCTGAGGACTTCGAGACCGAGGACACCTGGTACACGACCGGTCTGGCCGGCTCCGGCAGCAGGGACTACCGCACGGAGAACCTGTACGTGCCCGAGGAGTACACGTTCAGCTTCGCCCGGCCGCGGGTCACCGGCGCCGCCGCCACGTCCGACGCGGTGCTGCGCAACATGCCCGGTGTGCCGCTCGGGGTGGCACGTGCCGCGATCGACCATGTGCGCCGGATGGCCGCGACCCGTGTCGACCGTGCCACGCAGACACCGTGGTCGGAGAGCTATCGCGTCCAGACGGCCATCGCCCGGGCGGAGATGGACCTGGCCGCGGCCCGGTACGCCGTCTACGGCAGCCTGCGCGAGCAGTGGGAGATCCTCCAGGCCGGCGACGTGCCCACGCCCGACGAGCAGATGGCGACCGTGCTGGCCCGGGCGGGCGCCTTCCGTACGGCCCGTTCCGTCGTGGTCTCCCTCTTCGACCTGGTGGCGACCGCCGCGGTCTACCGGCCCTCCGCGCTGGACCGCTGGCTGCGCGACCTCACCACGATGTGTCAGCACGTCGTCGCCCAGGACGAGGTCCTCCAGTCCGCGGGCGCCCGTCTGCTGGGCAGTGTCCCGCACAACGCCTACAGCGTGGGAGTCGTCCCGTAGTCGTCCAGGTCCCGTAGTCGTCCAACAGGGGACGGCTGCACGGCGGCCCTGCCGGTGTGGTCCTGTCGCGGGACGACCGCCCCGGTCGTTCGTCGGGCCGGGGCGTCGGCTCCCGCCCACCGGGCCCTCGGCCGGGTGGGCGGGAGGCCGGGCCGGCTGTGCGGTATGGCGGGCGGGAGGCCGTATCCGGCCACGTGTATCAGGTCGGTGACCGGGCGGGAGAGCTCTCCGGTCGGTGAAGTCGGGGCGAAGTCCCGCGGGACGACGGAGGAATCAGGTCAGTTGTGTGCACGGACGATAACGGAAGACGTTCCTCCGGTAGTTTGGGGATCTTGACCTTCCCCCCGCCCAAAGGCGGGAAGCCCAGCGGCCGCCCGCTGGCGTCCCCGCTTCATCGACGACCGCCCCGTCCGGGAGGACTCCCGTTGAGGTCTTACCCCGTCTCCACAGGCGGAGGCCGCCGGCCCGGCGGCCGGGATGCTGCGCGCCGTGTTCACGTCGCGGTCGTGCACCGCGCCGCAGTCGCACGTCCACCCGCGGACGTTCAGCGGCAGCTTCCCGCGGACCGTTCCGCAGTTCCCGCTCAGTTCGCCGGAGGAGAACCAGTGGCCGATCACCACGAGTTCGCGCCCGTACCGGGTGCACTCGTACTCCGGCAGGGACCGCGGTCCCGTCCAGGTCGCGTCGGAGACGGCGCGTGCGAGCCGGTCGTTCCTCAACGGGTCGCGGACGCTGGGGTTCTCGGTCACGCCCGTTCGGTTCTCACGGACGAGCCGAGGCGACAGCTTGCGCAGGAAGACGCGGCGCCGGTCGGCGATCCGCGCGTGGATCCTGGCGTCGCAGCGCCGGGTCCCGCCCCGGTTCGCCGAGCCTTTCGCCTTGCGCGACAGTTCACGCTGCGCGCGTGCCGGCCGGGCACGGTCGCGCGGCTCGTGCTGGGGGTCGGCGACCTTCTCCCCGGTGGACAGCGTCACGAGGGAAGCGATGCCGACGTCACTGCCGACCGCCACGCCGGCGGCGGGGACCGGGACGACGCTGTCCTCGCACAGCAGGGACACGAACCAGCGCCCGGCAGCGTCACGGGACACGGTCACCGTGGTCGGCTCCGTCCCCTCGGGCAGCGGACGCGACCATACGGGTGCCGGCCGGTGGACGGTGCACGCCGGTCCGCCCTGGCGGCGGACCGGCTTTCCTCGCCCTGCTCCGCAGGAGCTTCGTTTCTCCCCCGCAAGCGGGAGACACCCCCACCCAGGCCTGAAGGCCGGGGAATTCAGGGAGGAGAACGCGGATGAAGCGGGACGGCCCTTTGGCAGGCAAGTGCGCCTTCATCAGCGGGGCGAGCAGCGGGATCGGCGCCGCGGCCGCACGTGTGTTCTGCCGCGACGGTGCGGCGGTGATGCTGGTGGCCCGTCGCGAGGAGAAACTGCGGGCCCTCACCCACGAGTTGCGCGCCGCGGGATACGAGGCGGAGTTCACGACCGCCGACGTCGTGCGCGGCGCCGAGGTGGCCGCCGCGGTGGAGCGCACCCTCGCCTGCTTCGGTCGGCTGGACCTCGCCTTCAACAACGCCGGCGCCGCGGCCCCCCAGGTCCCCTTGCACGAGACGGCGGACGAGCTGTACGACCTGATCATGGACACCAACGTGCGCGGAGTGTGGAACTGCATGCGGTACCAGATCCGCGCGATGCTGCCGCGCGGCGGGGCCATCGTGAACACCAGCAGTACCGCGGGACTGGTCGCCACCCCCGTCGCGGCCCCTTACGTCGCCTCCAAGCACGCCGTGGTCGGCCTGACGAAGGCGGCGGCCGCGGAGTACGCGGCGCGCGGCATCCGCATCAACGCCATCGCGCCGGGCTCGACGCGCGGCGAGATGCTCGACGACTGGCTCGAACGGCAGCCCGGAGCCGAGGAGTTGATTCGCAGCGCCACGCCCCTGCCGCGTCTGGCCGACCCGGAGGAGATCGCCGAGGCCGCCGCCTGGCTCGGCAGCGACCGGGCTTCGTTCGTCGTCGGCGCCACCGTGCCGGTGGACGGCGGCTGGACGGTCCGGTGACCGGGCACGCCGGTCCCGGCCGTGTCCGTGACCGGCGGTCGCCGTGCAGGGTGCGGCGTGCCGATCCCGGCGTTGTCGCATGCGTGTGCTTCCGGGTTCCGGCGCGGTGGGGCGCGGCCGGGACCCGGAAGCACACGGTGGCGGCCCCCTCGGCGTACAGGTGGGGCCGGGGGCTCTTCCGCTGGGGGACGGACGGTGACGGGCCGGTGGAGGGGGCACATGGCGCGCGCACGAGGGGAACACACCCGGTGACGTGCTCTGCCGGGGCAGGCCGTGGGGGGATGCCGGTACGAGGGGACGGCGGGGCGGCACCCGAGGAGGGGGTTCGTTCACGGACTCGTACGGCGGCGGCGCTTCGGCTCCGTCGGAGAGCGGGACGGCGGCCCTGCCGGGCGGTCTCCCGCGGGAAGGCGGTGTGGCGCCGCGATGCCCTACCGGGCGGCGGTGTCGGCGAACTCGATCACGAAGGCGAGTTGCTCGTTCTGGTGACCGGTCACACGGACCGAGGGCGTTCCGTCCTCGGTGGTGTCCTCGTGGGCCTCGATCCAGCACGGCTGGTCGAGCTCCACGTACCGGCTGAAGTTCATCCTGGAGGACGACGAGACGAACCGGCCCCGGGGGGCGGTCAGGCCGGTGGCCTGTTGCGCGGCCTCGACGAGGACCATCGCCGGGATGTGGTCGTTGACCCGGTCGAAGAGGAGTGTGTTGGCCGGGTCGGCCCGCAACTGCCAGCGGCCGGGCCGGTCGGATGCGGCGAGGACGACGTCGCACACCCGGGTGTGGTGGACGGTCAGCGGGTCCACCGGGGCGGGCAGCGCGGCGGCCAGGTCCGGGTCGCCGCTGGTGGGAAGGGAGCCGCGTATGCGTGTGTACGCGGCGGGCGAGGTGATGTTGAAACGGATGGAGCCGGTGCCGACGGCGCGTCCGGCCGCGCGGATCGTCATCTCCAGCGCCACGGCGGACGGCACGGCGCCGCGCCGGCGCAGGTCCGTCACCTCGACGTCCAGCGTGAGCCCCTCGGAGGCGGGGCCGAGGGGCGGCAGTTCCGCGTCGAGGTGGTGACCCATGTCCCACATCACGAAGTGGTGACCCAGGGGAACGCCCAGCTCGGTGTGCGAGACCAGGAGCGTGGTCTGCCGGATCGCCTCCAGCACGAATGAGGCCGTGTACCGGCCGTCCTCTGTCATGAAGAGCCGGTGGCGATGAGAAAGGCGTGCGGAAACCGTGAAGTTTGTGTCGTCGTGGCGGGTCAGTTTGGTGGGAAGCACGTTGTGGGCTTGTGCCCGGTGGACGAGTTCCCGGGCCACCGGTGCCGGCACGGCGGGCGGTCTTACGGTCTTGACCTGCGGGAACAAGGCGTAGCACGCCCCCTTGTGGAGCCCTCGGGTCTGCGGAGCCATAGCACTCGAAGTCATTGCTGTCCCTTCGTCGGTGAAGGTGCACGCGGTGAGGTATGGCCGATCGCCCCCCGCGGTCGGTAAAGTACAGGCATGCGGGTTTGTTTTTCAATGGGATGGACGACGGGCCCGCCGATCAGGCACAGGAAGCCGTCCCTCCGGGGCGGCTGAGCACAGATGGGAGGCCGCGTGGCACGACAGGAACGTGCGGTCAGGACCAGGAAAGCGATCCTCGACGCAGCCGGGGAGGTCTTCGCCGAACACGGCTACGCGGGGGCCACGATCTACGACGTCTACAACCGGTGCGGGGTGACGAAAGGAGCCTTCTACTTCCACTTCGCGTCCAAGGTGGAACTCGCCCAGGCCGTCCTGGACGAACAGGTCGGCGGCCAGATCGGCTACCTGGAGGTACCGCCAGGCGAGCGCACGGTCAAGCTCCAGGAAGTGCTCGACATGGGGCTGCTCGTCGCCCACCGCCTCACCTTCGACCGGATGCTGCAGGGCAGCATCCGGCTGGCGGTGGACCAGGTGCATGAGCTCAACCGCCGGGTTCCGTACCAGGCGTGGATCGACGCGCACCTCAGGATCCTCACCGAGGCGGACGAGCGGGGCGAGCTGCTGCCGGACGTCGACATCCCCGACGCCGCGCAGATGATCGTCGGCGCGTTCAGCGGGGTGCAGTTGATGTCGGAGGTGATGAGCGACCGCAGTGACCTGGAGGAGCGCATAACGGTGCTCTACCGGGGGCTCGCCCGTGTGATCGCGACCCCCGAGACGTACGAGCAACTGGACATCACGACCGATCGCGGCAAGCGGCTGATGGCCAGGGCGGAACAGGAGCAGGCCGCCGAGTGAACGGGCCCGCCGCGGGCAGGGGGAGCGCGGCGGCCCCTCGGCGCCCGGACGGCAGTGCAGCCGGTCCGGCTCGGACGGACTGCCCAGGAAGCGGACGACCAGCTGCCGCAACCGCTCGGCCGGTCGCAGCAACCGCGGCGACCGACGGCACGCTCCTGGAGGACGGACCGGCGCCCCGTTCGGCCGGTTCCGCAACGGACCGTCCGGCGCCGCAGCCCACGTCCACGGCGGACACCCCGGGACCGGCACCGAGCAAGGCGTAGGACCGTGTCCGTGGTTCACGGGCGACCGGCAGCCGGTCGGCGGAATCGAGCACCGTGACGAGGCCGTCCGTCACCCGGCGCTTCCCTCCGGCTCCCCCGGGCATGAGTACCGCGCTGTGCCGGGAGCAGCCCTGGGACGCGCTTCACCTCCCCCTGAGGGGCGCAGCGCTGCGCAGGATCAGGGAGAGGGCCACCCGCGCGACCTGCGCGGCGTCGCGGCCCCGGGTGGGAACGGTCACCCGCGCGACCTCGCGGTAGAACGGCGCGCGCTGCGCGGCCAGTTCCCACAGCCGGGCGGTGGCGTCCCCGGCGAGCAGCGGACGGCCCGCGACGCCCCCACGGCGGCCCAGCACTTCTCGGACCTCGGCGTCGACGTGGACCACCGGACCGCCCGCGAGCAGCCCGCGCGTGTCCGGGTCCACGACAGCGCCCCCGCCCAGCGCGAGCACTCCCGCGTGCTCGGCGAGCGCGGTGCGCACCGCCGCCTTCTCCAGTTCCCGGAAGCGGTGTTCCCCACCCTGGGCGAAGAGCTGCGCGACGGACCGTCCGGCGCCGGACTCGATGTCCTCGTCGGTGTCCCGGAAGCCGACACCGAGGTGTTCGGCCATCAGCCGTCCCACGGTGGACTTGCCCGCCCCGGGCAGGCCGACGAGCACGGCGAGGGGCCTCACGCGGGCACCGTCCGGTCGAGCCGGCCGGGCAGGTGGACGTCGGCCGGCGGATGGGTCCGGGTGTCGGGCAAGGCGTCCTCCTCGGGCCGGCGGATCGACACTCGGATGATCGGCGCCCATGAGCGCGTGCGGCGCGCGAACCTGACACACCGGCACCGTGGCATCGTACTTTCCGATACACGTTGAAAACCCGCATGCGGGTTTGTTTTGCTGTCTCCAGCTCCCCTGGTGTTCGATCCGCTCCCGCACCCGCCGTGCGTGCCGTACCCGACGCCCGGTGCCCGGCGCGGGGCGCGACGAGGACCGGACGCCGGAGCCCGGGCTCACCGACCACGGAGAAGCCACATGATCAAACTTGACGACATCCGCCGGCATACGGCTGCCCGCCCCGACGCGATCGCCGTCGCGGACGGCACGACGCGTCTGTCCTGGACGGACTTCGCCGACGCGGTGGACCGGTTCGCGGCCGGCCTCGTGGCCCGGCTGCCGGAGGCCGGCCCCGTCCGCGCGGTGTTCCTGGCCGACCCGAGCTGGGAGCTCACGGTCGCCCTGGCCGCCTGCGCGACGCTCGGCGTCCCCTGCACGGGGCTCGACCCCACGCAGGAGAAGGACCGGCTCGACGCCCTCCTCGGCACGCTCGACCCGTGCGCGGTGTTCGTCGACCCGCGCCACCGGCCGCTGCTGGAGGGGCGCACGTGGCCGAGCGGGCCCGCGTCCTCATGGATCACGCTGGACGCCACGGCGGCCGACGGGACCGCGACGGTGAGGCGCGCACCGGCGGAGGACGTGCGGCCGGAGGACGTGCAGGAACCCGTGCCGGGCGGGGGTGGGACCCCGGAGGGTTCCGGTGCGCCGCGTACGGAGGTGTCGTTCCGCCGGCTGTCGGAGAGCGAGCCGTTGCGCCGGCTGCCCGAACCGCTGCACCGGGAGTCCCTCGGCGCGGTGCCCGGCGGGCAGCGGATCGCGGTGCGCCGGGCCGCCACCGAGGGGCGTGGGCTGGTCGGTCTGATCGACGAGTTCGGATTCGACGCGCACGACACGCACCTGGTGGCCGCACCCCTGTGGCTGCCCCTCTCCTTGCAACTGGCGCGCACCCTGCTCGCGGTGGGCGCCACCGTGGTGCTGGACGCCACGCAGGACGCGCAGAACCTGGCCGCGCTCGTCACCGCCGAACACGTCACCACCGCGGTGTTCGATCCCGGCACGCTCGGCCGGCTGCTGGCCCACCCGGCGTCCGCGCCGCTGGCGTCCCTGGGACGTCTGCGCTGCGTGATCACCCCGGGCCGGCACCTGGGCCGCTGGACGGTCAACGCCGCCTGGGAGCGGCTCGGCCCCGTGCTGCACCTGGCGTACACGACACCCGAGACCGGGCTGAGCGCGATCCTCACCCCCGAGGAGGGGCAGGTCTCCCGTATGCGCACGGGACGGGCGGTGTTCGGCACCGCGATCACGGTCCTGGACGAGGAAGGAGCCGTGCTGCCGGCCGGAAGGCCCGGCCGGATCGCCGTCTGCGGGCACCACGTGATGGACGGTTACCTCGACGGCGAGGACGCGTTCGTCACCCTCGACGCGGGAGCCGGGGAGCAGCGCTTCTTCGTCACCGACGACCTGGGCGTCCTCGACGAGCAGGGCCGGCTCACCCTGACCGGGCGCGGTTCGGGCGTGACGCCGCCCGCCCGCGACCGCGCCCTCGACGCGGCGCTGTTCCGCCTCGAGTCGGACCTGCTCAACCTGCCCTGCCTGCGCGACACCGCCGTGGTGCGGGTCCGTCTGCCCGCGCTCGGCGACGCGCTCGTCGTGCCGTTCATCGCCGTCGCCGTCGGCCGCGAGGTCTCGGGACACACCGCGCTGCGCACCGCCTGCGCCCGCCGGGCGCCGTCGATCCCGGCCCACGTGATCGCGGTCGACCACATCCCCTACAGCCCCACGGGACGGATCAGGACCGCCGAACTGCTGGAAGCGGTGCTTCCGATCATCACCCTCAACCTCCAGCTGGAACAGACCGCGCATCAGGAGGTTTCCGCATGACCGTCCACCCCTCGTCCGGCCTTTTCGAGGACGTCCCGGACACCGACCTGGACAGCGGCTTCTTCGCCCTTGAGGGGGAGCTGCTCGAGCTGGCCTGCGTGCGGGAGTGCACCGTGGTCCACACCGAGCTGCCCGAGCTGGGCGGCGCGCTGGTGGTGGCGTTCGTGCCGCTCTCGCCGGAGCGGGAGGTCTCCGGGCGGCGGGCCGTGCTCGCGGCCTGCCAGCGCAATCTGCCCGTCCTGTACGCGCATGCCGTGGCCGTGGACGAGCTGCCGCGCACCGCGGAAGGGGCCGTGCGGGAGGGGGAGCTGCTGGACGACGTGATGCCGCAGCTCGCCCGGGACCTTATGTCGCCGGCGGCGATGGCCGACTGAACGACCGATCGGGGTCGAAAAGAAACGGGCACGCTGGTATCTTTACTTGTCTCGGGAACGTGGTCGGAGAAAGGGGCCATGTCATGCAGTTCCAACAGTTACGGGCCTTTCGCGAGGTGGCGGCCGAGCTGAGCTTCACGCAGGCCGCCAAGAACCTGCACTACGCCCAGTCGACCGTGACCGCCCAGATCAAGAACCTCGAAGAAGCCGTCGGGACCGAGCTGTTCGACCGCAGCCGGCGTCGACTGTCCCTGACCGAGGCGGGCGCGCTGCTGTTACCGCACGCCGAGCGCATCATCGAGATCGCTGAGACGGCCCGGCGCGAGATCGTCCTGTCCACGCCGACGGCGCGGCGCCCGCGCGGCGGCCCTCGCACACGCGCGGTGACGGGCGGGGGTCTATACGGTGAGCCTGAAGTTCCCCCAAGGCCGGGTAGTTAGCCCTGGCCGGGAAACAAGCCGTCGCTTCCGTGGTCGAGCGTCGTTGTTGTGGTATGGGGATTCCGGAGGGGAACGAGGCCGAGCTGGCGGCGAAGTTCGAGGCGCTGTTTCCGCACCTGGATGAGCGTCAGCGTCGGCTGGCCATAGGGGCGGAGGCACGGTTGCTGGGGCATGGGGGGATCCGTGTCGTTGCCCGTGCCGCCGGGGTGCGTGAGGGCACGGTGTCACGCGGGGTGTCTGAACTGGAGTCCGGCGAGGCGCCGTTGGGGCGGGTGCGCCGGTCCGGTGGAGGCCGCAAGCGTGCGGTGGACCTGAATCTGGGCCTCCGGCCCGCGCTGCTGGCCTTGGTGGAACCGGATGTACGCGGGGACCCGATGTCGCCGCTGCGCTGGACGACGAAGTCGACTCGGCAACTGGCTGCCGAGCTGACCCGGCAGGGGCACCGGGTCTCGGCGGACACAGTGGCGGCCGTGCTGCGCGAGGAGGGGTTCAGTCTCCAAGGCAACGCCAAGACGGTCGAAGGTGCCCAACACCCGGACCGTGATGCGCAGTTCCGCTATATCAACGGCCAGGCCAAGGACTTCCAGGCTGCCGGAGACCCGGTGATCAGTGTGGATACCAAGAAAAAGGAGTTGGTCGGCAACTATAAGAACGCTGGCCACCAGTGGCGTCGCAAAGGTGATCCGGTCCGGGTTCGCACCCACGACTTCCCCGATGCCGATCCGGGCAAGGCGATCCCGTACGGGATCTACGACCTGACCACGGACGCGGGCTGGGTCAACGTCGGCACCGACCACGACACCGCAGCCTTCGCCGTCGCCTCCGTCCGCCGCTGGTGGCATGCGGTCGGGCGCGACACCTACCTGCGCTCGCACCGTCTACTGATCACCGCGGACGCGGGTGGCTCCAACGGTTACCGCACCCGCGCCTGGAAGTTCGAGCTGGCCGCGCTGGCTGTCCAGACCGGACTGGAGATCACCGTGTGTCACTTTCCTCCGGGCACATCGAAGTGCAACCGAATCGAGCACCGACTGTTCTCCCACATCACGATGAACTGGCGGGGCAGGCCGCTGACCAGCCATGAAGTCATCGTGAACAGCATCGCAGCGACCACCACCCGCACGGGACTGACAGTCCGCGCCGAACTCGACACCGCCATCTATAAGACCGGCGTCCGCATCAGTGACGGGCAACTGAACGCCCTGCCACTGAGCCGCCACGACTGGCACGGTGACTGGAACTACACCCTCCACCCTCAGGAACACCGCCGGGACGGCGTCACTCCGATCCCGCCCCAGAACGAAGCCGGCCCCGGCCGTGACTGGCTGACCCATCCCGCCCTCACCGGAATCCCGCCCGAGCAGTGGAACTCGCTGGTCACTGAGTTGGCAGCGGCCCGCGCGGCTCAGCGGGAAGCAGACCTTCAGCAGCGACGCGGCGGCGATCGGCAGAAGACCCCTGCCGCTGGCCTCTACACCGGCCGGCGCCCCGGCCTCACCCTCGTCGACCGGCTCCTGGCCACCATCCTCTACCAGAGGTTCAAGCTCCCCCAGGTCGTCATCGCCCCGCTCTTCACCGTGACAGCCGTGACCCTCAACCGGGCCATCAGCCAAACCCGCCGGCTCCTCCACGACACCGGACACGCCATCGAACCCGCCGAGACGCAACTGGCCACCCTCGACGATCTCACCGATCTCATCACACACCTCGGCATCCCCAAACCGGAGATCAAGAGCGCGAGTTATTGATCTGCAAGCCCTTAACTACCCGGCCTTGGGGGAACCTCATCGTCAACATGGGGGTGAGCCTGCTCATCGCAGGCCACGAGACGTCGGTCAACCAGATCACCAACCTCACCTACCTCCTGCTGACCGAGCGCAAGCGCTACGAGTCACTGGTCGCCGACCCGAGCCTCGTGCCCGCGGCGGTGGAGGAGATGCTGCGGTACACGCCGCTCGTGTCCGCCCGCAGCTTCGTCCGCGTGGCCACCGAGGATGTGGAGCTGAGCACCGTGACCGTGCGGGCCGGCGAGCCCTGCGTCGTCCACTTCGCGTCGGCCGACCGGGACGAGGAAGTCTTCGACAATCCCGACGAGCTGGACTTCCGCCGCGAGGGCAACCCGCACATCGCGTTCGGGCACGGACCGCACCACTGCATCGGCGCACAGCTGGGCCGACTGGAACTCCAGGAGGCCCTTTCCGCCCTCGTCCAGCGCTTCCCCACCCTCGACCTGGCCGAGCCGGTCGAGGAACTGCAGTGGAAGCAGGGCATGCTGATCCGCGGCTTGGAACGCCAGATCGTCTCCTGGCGACGGCTGTCCGGCCGCCAACCGGGCACCGGCGTCACTGGGGTACCGGCCGTCTCCGGGCACCGGCCGGGGCGGAAACCCGGCCGGTGTCCCTCGCCCGAGGCCGTCTCACTCCACGAAGCGGCCACCCTCCATGTGCATACGGCGGCCGGTGAATCGCTGCGCAAACATGCGGTCGTGGGAGACCACCACCAGCGCGCCCTGGTAGTGCGCCAGCGCCTCCTCCAGGTCTTCCACGAGCGCGGGCGACAGATGGTTCGTCGGCTCGTCGAGCAGCAACAGGTCCGCCGGGTCGCGCAGCAGACGGGCCAGGGCCAGCCGCCTCAGCTGCCCGGTGGACAGGTCTCCCACGGCGGTGCTCAGCGCCGAGGGCCGGAAGAGCCCGAAGCCCAAGAGCGAGCCCCAGTGTTCCTCCGGAACACCGGGCAGCCCCGCCGCGAAGGCCGCCAGCAGGCTCTGTTGCCGGTCGGCGATCTCCGTCTCCTGCGGCAGCCAGCCGATGCGCTCCGGGCGCTTGCACTCGCCCTGATCGGGCGCCAGGTCACCGGCCAGCACGCACAGCAGGGTGCTCTTGCCCGCGCCGCGCGCTCACAGGCAATGCGTGGGTCATCGGCGCGGGCCTGTTCGTCTACGGCGCCCTGCTCAGCGTCGGCCTGGTGATCTGGGGCACACTCCTCCAACGGAGGGTTCCGATGGAGATGATCGGACGAGTCGCCGGACTCGACTTCCTCATCACCATCGCCTTCATGCCCGTGTCGATCGCCTTCGCCGGTCTGGCGTCCGAGCACCTTTCCCACGGCGCCCTGTTCGGGATCGCCGGCCTGGCACCCGCGGCGCTCGCCCTGATCGTGGGCGCGCTCGCCAAGGTGCGTGCCGACGAGACCGCTCATCCGCTCGACGGCGACGCCCAGAAGGAAGTGACGCACCCGTAGGGAAGAGCAGGCGGGGTGCCCTCAGGCAGAACGCGAGGGCCCCCGACCGCCTGGTCCGGCACGCCGTTCACGAGCCTCGGGGGCCGGGCTCCCGCGGCCTGCTCGCCGGTCAGCCGAACCGAAGTCATCACCATGGCAACGATGTTCGGCCGGAACGTGCCCAGTTCACATCGGAGCCCGAGCATGTCCAGGGCCAGCTGCCACTTCTCGACATGGCCGACATCGGCGGGGATGCCCCCGCACTTGGTGCGGCGGGCCACCTTGGCGATCGGCCTTCGGCGAGGCGGGATCCCAGTTCTCGGGCTTGCCGACCGCAATGACCAGCTTCTTCACCGTCTGGGCCGGCTCAGGATAGACGGGCTGAGGCCTCGGGCCGCGACCTGCGTATGTCGTGGTGGAGATGCCGACCGCGTAGCTGAGGCCGCGTTCTTCCAGGCCCAACCGGAAGGCTGCCGCATCGAACGGAGCGGTTCAGGTACGGCCGGTGCTCGTGGGGTCGGTTTCAGTCGGGCCGGGCGGGGGCTCGTAGTTCGACCTTGTACCCGCCTTGTGGAGTGGGTTCGGCGGTGATGGTGCCGTGGAGTAGTTCGGCGCGTTCTCGCAGGCCGATCAGGCCCTGGCGGGAGCTGGGCAGGGCGACGGCCGGACGGGTGGGTGCTGTGTTGGTGACGGTGACGCCAAAGTGGTGTGCGTCGTGCCACAGGCGTACCTCGGCGCGGGCTCCGGGGGCGTGCTTGCGCACATTGGTGAGGGCTTCTTGGATCGTGCGGTAGACGGTGCGCTGGGCGGTTGTGCTGATGTCGGCCGGAAGCTCGCCGGCCAGGGTCGTCTCGATGCCGCTGTTGGCGATCAGTTGCTGGAGATCGGCGAGGGTGGGCTGGGGGGCGAGTTCGGTTTCCTTGCCGCCGGAGGCGCGGAGCAGCGTGACCATGTGGCGGAGTTCGTCGAGGGTGTTCACACTCAGGGAGCGGATGGTGCGGGCGGCCTCGCGGGCATCGGGATCCTTGGAGGCGACCTGCAGCGCTCCGGCCTGCACGGCGATGAGGCTGACCTGGTGGGAAACGACGTCGTGCATCTCGCGGGCCAGCTGGGCGCGTTCGCGGGCGAGGACGGCTTGGGCGTGCAGGGCGCGTTCGTGTTCGCGGGCCTCTTCGACCTCGACGAGCTGGCGTGCCACATCGTGTCTGGCCTGCACGAGTTGGCCGAACAGGACCGGGGCGATGGCTGTGGCCAGCGTGTAGACGAACTGGATGAGCGTCCAGGTCCGGTCGCCGGTGAACGTGTCGGACAGAGGCCAGGCGAGGGTGCTCGCCGCCGCGTGCAACAGGGCGCAGCCGACCAGCAGGTGGCGGTTGCGGGTGGACATGGCCAGTGTGTACAGGGCGGCGATCGGCGCGACCGCCACGTCCATGAAGACCGTCATGGGCAGCGTCAGCAGGAAGACGGTCAGCGGAAAGCGCCTGCGCAGGAACAGCCCTGCGCCGCCGATGGCGACACAGGCCCACACGAGGGGGGTTCCCTCGTCGAAGAGGTTGATCCAGGCGTCGAGCACGGCGAGCGCGACGAGGCCCGCGTCGACCGCCCAGAGGGGCACCCGCCTCCACAGCGCCCGGCCCGTGCTCATCGCCCGCGGTCCCGTGCCGCGTTGTCGCCGTTCTTGCTGAGCAGTCCGGCCCGCTCCGCGAGCAGTGCCGCCTGGACACGGCTGGAGACCCGCAGTTTGGTCAGGATCGAACTGACATGGTCCTTGACGGTGCCCGCGCTCAGATGGATGCGGGTGCCGATGTCGGCGTTGGACAGCCCCTCCGCGACCAGGACGAGGACGTCGCGTTCCCGGTCGCTGAGCAGGCCCACGCGCGCCACGTCCGCGTCCTGGGGGGCACCTGCTCCCGGGTGACTGCGCAGCAGAGCACGTGAGGCTTTCGGGGACATCACCACCCCGCCCGCGGCCAGGGTGCGTACCAGCTGGGCGAGCTGTTCGGGCTCGGTGTCCTTGAGGAGGAAGCCGGCGGCCCCCGAGCGCAGCGCGGTCAGGATGTACTCGTCGGTGTCGAACGTGGTCAGCATGGCCACGTGCGGTGGTTCGGGCAGCGTCTGGATCTGCTGCAGGACGGTCAGACCGTCCACGTCCGGCATGCGGATGTCGAGGAGCACAACGTCCGGCATCTCGCGTCGGATCACGTCGGCCGCCTGCGCTCCTTCCGCGGTCGCCACGACCTGGATGCCGTCGGACGCGTTCAGGATCATCTGGAAGCCGGATCGCACCAGCGCCTCGTCGTCCACCACCACTACCCGGATCACCGGCGTTCCGCCTCGCACTCGTCTGTCCTGTTTCGGTTCTCGGCGACCCGTACGCGGCGCAGGGCACTCCGGCTCTCGTACAGAGATCGCTCGCTGCCGAGCGTACGTCCGCTCCGGCGCGCCACGGCGCGACCACGAGGGAACGCCCGCCACCCGGCAGGCCCGTTCCAGCCGTCCGGGGGGAGCGCTCCGGCCCTTCGGCGGGCAGGTGGGCGAACCTAGGCGGATGGAACCTGTGGCCCTACTGCGGTGGGATCGGTTGGAGGGCGGCCCGAACCGGCGGGCCGCAAGCGACAGCCGTATATTCGAGGCCCCCTGCCCATGCCCCAATCGCCTCTGCGCCTGCGCCAGTCCGCTCTCGTTCTGCGTCACTGGGCGGCGCGGCCCCATGTGCTGTTCGGTGGTGTGTACGGGGCGGTGCTGGCCAGCTCCTTGGTGGCCGCCCTGACCGAACAGGGTGCGCTCCTGCCCGCCGACCGGCTCAGCAGCGCGAAGTGGCTTGTAGCCACGGTCGTCGCGTCCGCCCTGGCGCACGGCTACGCGCATCTGATCGCCCGGCGCGGCGACCAGGCCGTCCACGGGGTGCGCGCCGCGGCACGTCTGCTGCTGTCCGAGTGGCCGTTGGTCCTGGCGACGGCGCCGACACTGGTCCTGCTGCTCGGCGTGGGGCTGGTGGCCCTCGCCGGGCATCGAGAATCTGGCCTTCGCCGTGAACGTGGTGCTGCTGTTTGCCTGGGGGCTGCTTGCCGCCCGCACCGGAGACCGCACCTGGGGCTCCTCTTTAAAGATCGGCACGGCGGACGCGCTCCTCGGCCTGGCTGTCGTGGTGGCCAACGCCCTGATCAAGTAGGGATGTAGGTCGCCGGGAGGGTGCGGGCGTTTTTGCTCCGGCGCTGCGAGTGATCCGCTCCGAGGTGGCGGCCGCGGTCCGGCCCCGCCGGTCGGCGGGGCGGTTCCGGCCGACCGGCGGGGCGGTCACCGAAGGCTGCCGGATGGTCCGCCACCCGGCCTCATCACGAGGTTGTCTCCATGACAGATACGCAGCCGCCGCACGAGACAGCAGCTCTGCAGGAGCACTCGCCTCCGCAGCGCCGGACCTCACCCGAGTCCGCCGTGCCCGCCTCGGCCGGTCCGTCGCTGGGGCGCCTGGTCGGGTTGGACGTGGCCCGTGCGTTGGCGGTGTTCGGCATGTACGTCGTGCACATCGGTCCCCCGTTGTCGGCCACGGACGGCGTCGCCAGCTGGGTCCGGTACATGGCGGACGGCCACTCGTCGGTCCTGTTCGCCACCCTCGCCGGGTTCTCGCTGATGCTGATCGCCGGCCGCAGGGAGCCGAAGACCGGCCTGGCCGGCCGGCAGGCGAAAGCGCGGATCGCGATCCGCGCCGTGGTCCTGCTGGTGCTGGGAACCGCACTGGCGATCGAGTACGGGGGCGTGATCATCCTCGCCTTCTACGGCGTCTACTTCCTCTTTGCACTGCCTTTGGTGCGACTGCGCGCCGGAGCGCTCGCGATGATCGCGGCCGGGCTCGCCCTGGTCGCCCCACAGCTGGCGTTCGTCCTGAAGTCGCTGCTGAGCGAGTCCGTCCAGCAGAGTGTCAACGCCTACGACCCGCTCAAGGCGCTCAGCGACGTGGGAGTGCTCGATCTGCTGCTCACCGGCTTCTACCCGGCGATCACGTGGATGCCGTTCGTGGTCGCCGGGATGGCGCTGGCCCGCCTCGACCTGTCGACCGCCGCCGTTCAGTGGCGCCTGGCCGCGCTCGGTGCCGCCCTCACCGCGGCCGCGTACGGCATGTCCCTGCTGCTGGCGGGCAAGGACGCGTTGCGGAGCATGGCGGAGGGCGGGAAGTCGTCCGCCGGCTCCGAGCCGGCGTCCTTCGGCAGCGGATCCTTCGAGGCCCAGGGGGCGGCCTCGGATCTGCTGTCCGCCGGGCCGCACAGCGGCACCACGTTCGACATCATCGGCAGCGTGGGCGTCGCGATCCTCGTGATCGTGTGCGCGATGGTGCTGATGAACCGTCTGCCGCTCCTGCGCCGCCTGGCGAAGCCGGTCATCGCCGTGGGCACCATGTCCCTGACGGCCTACGTCGGCCACTTCGTCGCGCAGTCCGTGGTGGGCATGCCGACCGGCGAAAGCAGCCAGGTGTCCTGGGTGCCCGTGCTGATGTTCATCCTGGGGGCGATCGTGTTCGCCGCGGTCTGGTCCCGTTTCTTCCGCCGCGGACCGCTGGAGTCTCTGCTCAACGCCGCCACCAAACCGGCGAAGTACGTCCGATAAGAGCGGAGTGGGGGCGGCCGGCCAACGCGCCCCCGGCCTCGACGGCCCTCGCGGCCCGCAAGGGGATCAGCCCTTGCGGGCCTCGGCCGTGCGCCCGGCAACCCGTACCAGATCCTCCTGGCGCGGACCGACCACCCGGGGGCGAGGACTCCCCCGAAGTCCTCGTGTGCTGCGAACCGGTGACCGGTGCGGCGGGTGCCCCTGAGTCCGAATGGTGCGGAGGCAGGGCGCGCGTCTCAGCCATGGCGCTCGATGGCTTGGAGCAGGTCGGCGAAGATCGTGCAGGTCTCCGGTTGACGATGGCCGTCATGACCCAAGCGTCGGCTGCGCGGGTCGCATTCGCCATGATCAGTGCCGTGTGGGGGCCTTCGGCGGGAAGGTGTACCAGGCCGGTCGATCGAACGGACTCCGCGCGCGACTCCCGGAGGGGGTGTCCGCAGCCTCAGGAATTGTGCCTTCCGCCGGTACCCGGCGGATCTCCAGCACCACCCCGCCACACAGTTGGGCTGTCCCCGCCGCACGGCGGGGACAGCCCATGGGGACGACGGTGTCGTCGCTCTCCAGTCCGGCCCGTCTCACCCGGCAGGGCGGCCCGCCGGGGTCAGGAGCTGGGTCGCGGCAAGCTGTGCGTACAGCTCGTCCTTGGCCACCAGCTCCTCATGGGTACCGACCGCGCGGACCGTGCCCGCGTCCATGACGACGATGCGGTCGGCGTCCGTCACCGTCGGCAGGCGGTGAGCCACCACCAGCACGGTTGTCTCGCGTGCCACTTCGGCGATGACGTCCCGCAGCGCCAGCTCGTTGACGGCGTCGAGCTGCGAGGTCGCCTCGTCCAAGAGCAGCAGCCGGGGCCTGCGCAGAAGCGCGCGGGCGATCGCGACGCGCTGGCGCTCGCCGCCGGACAGCTTCGAGCCGCGATGCCCGACCACGGTGTCCAAGCCGTGCGGCAGACCCTCGACGAGGGTGTCGAGCCTGGTCCGGGTGAGGACAGCACGGATATCGTCGTCCGTCGCACGGGGCGCGGCGAAGACCAGGTTCTCTCGCAGCGTTCCGGCAAGGACTGGCGCGTCCTGCTCGACGTACCCGATGACGGACCGCAACTCGGGCAGAGGCCACTCGCGCACATCCTTGCCGTCGACCAGGACCCGGCCGCCGGTCGCCTCGTAGAACCGCTCGATGAGCGTGAAGAGCGTCGACTTGCCCGCTCCCGAAGGGCCGACGAAGGCCGTCATCCCGGTGCCCGGAACCTCGAAGTCCACCTGCTGGTGGATGTACGGCAGACCGGGCGCGTAGCGGAAGGACACATCCTCGAAGCGGACCGACGCCGGGTACTGCACGACGGCCCAATCCTCGGGCCGCACCGGCCCAAGTGCGGCCGACGGCTCGGCCGGCAGAACATCCACCTCCGTGATCCGGGAGATCGCGGCCGCGCCCTCCTGGTAACTGGAGACGGCCTCGATCAGCCTGTACACCGGTTCCATCAGGTAGAAGAGGTACAGCAGGAAGGCGATGAGTGTGGACACGGGGATCTCCCCGGACGCCACCCGCGCTCCGCCGACGGCGAGCACCGCGAGGAAGGCCAGCTGGACGGCGAGGTTGTCCGCCGTCCCCACCACGGCCTCCCACTTCGCGCTGCGCACCCCGTGGCGCCACGCCCGCCGGGCCGCCGCCTCGACACGGGCGCTCTCCCGTTCCTCGGCGCCGGACGCCTTCACGGTGCGGAAAGCGCCAAAGACCCGCTCCAGTCCCGTGGACATCTCCCCGACCGCGGCCTGCGAACGCTCGGTGGCCTGCCCGATCTTCGGCATCACCAGGGCAACGCCGGCGCCGACGACCGCGACCACACCGAGCGTCACGCCGAGTAGGACGACATCGAGGAAAGCCATCACCACGACCGCCGCGACCAGCGTGACCGCCCCTGTCGCGGCGTTGACCACCGCCTGGGTGCTGACCGCCCGCAGCAGCGTAGTGTCGGAGGACACCCGCGACATCAGATCGCCCGGCTGCATCCGGTCCACCTCCGCGAGCCGCAGCCGCAGCAGCCGGCCGATGAGGCTGCGGCGAGCAGCCAGGACCACGGACTCCGCCGTCCGCTCCAGGACATAGGCGCCGAATGCCTCGGCCACCGTGCTCAACAGCACCAGCACCGTCATGGCCAGCAGGATGGTGACGATCGTGCCGCCGGACGAGAGCCGGTCGACCAGTTCCTTCGTGGCCAGAGGCTGGAGCAACCCGCCGGCCGCTCCTACCAGCGCCAACAACAGACCGAGTGCGACAGCCCACCGGTGCGGGCGGACGTACCCGTGCAGCGCCTTGAGCGTCTCGCGGGCGCTCGGGGAGTCGGCACCCGTCGCCTCGGGGGCGGATGCGGTGTTCACAGGATTCCTTTCCTACGTGGTCTGCCGCTGTGGCAGGGCGCGCACCGTAGCCTGGCGTCACGGCGATCCGCCGCACCGGCCGATGACCGATGTGAGGCGGCGAGCTCCTGCTCGTGTGCACGGCGTGTCATGCCACCAGCCTTGAAGACCGGACGCTTCTTCGGACATCCGACGATCGTCGGGTGGACCCCCGCCAAGTGGCTGGAGAAGATCGCCAGCCGGCCTACCGTGCTGGGATGCCACGAGGTCCCCGTGCTGGATCGCGGGCCGTCTTCTCGCAGCAGGCGTGTCGGAGATCTTGACGTGCCCGCACAAACTTCTACACGGCGCCGTCGGGCTCTTGCGGAAACAAACCCGTACGTGCCTGACGACAGGCTTGTCCGTAAATGATCTTTGGGTCGCTCGGACTTACTGGTCGAGGTGTGGCCCGCCGGTCTATCCGGCGAGGGGCCTTGACCCAAGGCCAGGTAGTTAGCGTTTTCGCAGGTCAGGCGAGTGGCGGTGAAGAAATCTTGACGTAGAACAACGGAGCTCGTTGGTACAGGCAGTCGACCAAGACAGCTTGTCTCCAAGGAGCTCCGTTGCCGTCTCATCATCCCCTGCCTGCACCGATGACGGACATCACTCGTTCGTTCGCCGTGGCTGCGGGCAAGTTCGCGCCCGGTCATCTGGGCGAGTTGACGACCGTCATACCGTTCGAACTGGTCGACGCTGTCCTTCACGAGACCCGTCGCTTCCAGAAGCGACTGCGTGATCTTCCGTCCCGTGTCGGCATCTACTTCCTGCTGGCGATGGGTCTCTTTCCCGAAGTCGGCTACCGGCTCGTCTGGGACAAGCTGACGGCCGGGCTGGGCGAGACGCCGGTGGCTTCCCCGACTCCGAAGGCCTTGCGGGACCTGCGCCGCAGGCTGGGAACCGCTCCGGTGCGGACGTTGTTCGACGTACTGGCCGGGCCGCTGGCCCGGCCAACGACCCCAGGAGTGAGCTTCGGCCCGTACCGGACGGTGTCGTTCGACGGCTGCAGTTCACAGAAGGTCCCCGACACGGAGCGCAACCGTGCATGGCTGGGCCGGACCTCCCATCACGGCTATCCGACACTTGAGCTGATGACGCTCGTCGAGACCGGGACACGGGCCCTGATCGGCGCGGTCTTCGGCCCCACCGACGAGGGCGAGACCAGCTATGCCTCCCGTCTCCTGCACCTGCTGCGGCCGGACATGCTGGTGCTGTGGGACAAGGGCTTCGACGGCAACGCCTTCCTCGCCGCGGTGAGCGCCACCCGTGCCCAGTTCCTGGGCCGGCTCCGCAGCAACCGGCGGACCCCGGTCCTCACACGTCTGGCCGACGGCTCGTACCTGTCGGTGATCGGCACCGTAAAAGTGCGCGTCATCGACGCGCGCATCACCGTGACGTGCGCTGACGGCACACACTTCACCGGTTCCTACCGCCTGGCGACCAGTCTGACCGACGCCCGCCGCTACCCCGCCGCGTCCCTGATGCGCCTCTACCACCAGCGGTGGGAACACGAGTCGGCGTACTACGCACTCCGGCACACGATCATGGCCGGACGCGTCCTGCGCTCGGGCGACCCTGTCGGCGTCGAGCAGGAGATGTGGTCGCTGCTGACGCTCTACCAGGCACTGCGAACGGTCATGGCCGATGCCGCCGAGTCCCTTCCGGGAACCGATCCGGACCGCTGTGGCTTCACCATCGCCGTCCAAACCGCTCGCGACCAGGTCGTCCAGGCCGCCGGCATCGGCACAGCGAACTACGGCACGGCCGGCCGCATCGGACAGAAGCTTCTCGCCCACCTGCTTCCGGCCCGACGGCAGCGGGTGAGTGCCCGCAAGGTCAAATCACCGATCTCCCGCTACAGCCAGCGTCACCGCGACGGACGGCCCGACGTCGCTCTTGCCGTCGTCAGCCTCGACATCTCCATCCACGAACCCCCGGACATGCAGCCGGCCCTGCCCACCCGCTCCCGTGACGACCGGTATGCCATCCCGGCCCAGCGCCGCAGGCACCGGGTCCTGGCCCTCCTCCATGAGGACCCCGCCCGCCTCTGGCGCCCCCGCGAGATCGCTGCACATTTCGGGGACATCACCCTGCACACCATGTACAGACAGCTCTCCCGATGGGCCGACGGCGGACTCATCCACAAGATCGGCCCTGGCCTCTACGCAGCGACCGCATGGGAATCAAAACCCCTTGCCTGACCTGCGAAAACGCTAACTACCTGGCCTTGGGCCTTGACCCGGAATCTTGGACACGGGCTATGCGGCTGGGCC